>JAFSSN010000034.1 GCA_017450985.1 Bacteroidaceae bacterium | reverse complement strand
GTAGTTATGATGCCAGAGGCGAGAATGTATCTTGACGAGGAACTTATTCCATTTGCCGAGTCGGAATTATTGCTTGCTATGGACGATGTGAAGAGACATTACAATATAGACGAGGACAGAATCTATCTTCATGCCAATTGCAGCGGAGGTTATCGCGCTTTGCAGATGGCTGCCAAACACCCTGACTTGTTTGCTGCTGTAGGGCTTTATGCCCCTTTGTATGAGCGTGGAATGAGTAATTTGTGGTCAGAGGCGAATGCCCCAAGGAGTTTGATAGGAAATTTGAAGGGAATGCCGATGATGATATATGGGGATCCTGTTGATCCGCATAGTCCTTGCGGTTTTTATAAGGGACTTGTGGCGGATTGTGACAGACATGATATACCATTGACGTTTGAGTTGAAACGAAATGCGGGTTTGAGCTATAACATTGTTGTGTTGGGTAAGGAGGCTTGTGCTTTCTTCCGTGACAAGTCACTCAATGGACGAAAGCCTGTTGAAGTCAAAATACCGAATGCGGAAAAGGTGATGGCGGACTTCTATGCCAAGCCGTTCATGTACGTGTACAGTGCTGCGGATACCACGAGGGCGTATCATGCTATGGTTGACAGCATACGCTCGGAGTATGAAAATTATCTGTTCAGCGCTTTGCCGCTTGTACCTGATACAATAGTGACAAAGAAGATGCTGGCGGAGAAAAATGTATGCTTCATAGGGGATAAATTTTCTAACGTCATTCTTGATGACTATATGGAGTACATTCGTGGTCATCAGATTTCAAAGCGTGATTTGATTGCTGTGTATCAACATCCCCGAAATAAAAACGGATTTATAATGGAGTACAACACTAATCTCCCGATACGTTTCCGACATCTCTATCCGTGGCGGAGATATGTAAAAAGATTGGTGGCAACAAAGATGAACAAATGAGGAAGCCGAGAAAAAAGTATTTTATTGTTGTTCCATCATGCAAAATGTCATGTTACTCATTTTTCGTAGGTTTCCTGAAATGATGTTTTTATGAAGTCATTAAGATTCATATTGTCTGCGACATTCGTTTTGGCGAGTGTCATGAAGGCGGTGAATATACATTCGTTTGCTTCGGAAATCAGAATGTATATTGATGCTTACATGTCGGAATGGCTGGAGGCTTTGGTGATGCCTCTTGCCATTGTGGTGTGTAGTTTGGAATTGTGGGTAGGTCTGCTTGCGTGGAGACAACGATATGTGATGGTGACATCGGTGATGTTTGCCGTAATGATGTCATTCTTCGTATATCTTACTGGGCTTAACTTGTTTTTCCCGACAATAATGGGCAGCATAGAGTCGTGTGGGTGTTTCGGTGAGCTTGTTCACTTTTCACCGTTTGCTTCGTTTGTTAAGAGTGCGGTACTGTGGGTGTTGGCTATTATTCTGCTTGGATATTGTGTCCGTTTGGATATATGGCATGATGCAGTTGCTATGATAAAGGATTGGAGAGTTTATGCAGTGGGGATGATGAGTGTGGTGCTACCTGTATTTTCAATCATGTTTTTTGAAGTGTTAGACCATACGATGTATATAATTGTGTATGTCGGAGTGTTGTCGGTTATGTTGTTGTCGTATGTCTTTGTTTATGTTAGACATGAGAAATAGAGTGTGGAAGGTGGGACGTGAATGTGTCGGACTGCTTTCTTTTAAGTGGGTGCTGATAATGATTGTGTCATTCTTGTCTGTTCCGATGGCATACGGGTTTTGGCTGCTGGCAAGGGCTTTCGTGTTTGACTATTTCACGATTCCTTCGGAGTCGATGTCCCCTACGTTGAAGCCCGGCGACAAAGTTGTGGTTAATAAGTTGTGGATGGGGGCAAGGATTTATACTGACTTTGTTTTTGACGTGAATGGGCAGGAACTGAAGGCTTTCAGACTGAAGGGTACGAGAGGTGTCAGGAGAAATGACATCGTGGTGTTCAACTTGGCAAATCATGACGGTAAGATAAATTTTGTCATCAACAATGTGTTCTGCAAGCGTGTACTGGCATTGCCCGGCGACAGCATTGGTGCTGTGAACGGGCATTATGTCAATAATAATTATGACGAGGTGTTGGGATTGGAGGCGGAACAGACACGTCTTGAGAATACTCCAGACTCGTTAATATATGGCTTATGGATGCTTCCGTATGACTGGCATGTGGGGTGGAGTATCAAGAATTTCGGTCCTATGTATGTGCCCAGAAAGGGTGATATGATAGATGTTACTGCTCGTGAAGCTGTCATCTATCAACTACTGTTGGAGTGGGAACTTGGCAAGAAGGTGACTTGGGACTGGGATAGAAATGATGTGTATGCAGACGGGAAACGTTTGCACCGTCATGTGTTCAAGCATGATTACTATTTCATGGCAGGTGACAATGTGATTAACTCAAATGATTCAAGATATTGGGGACTCGTGCCAGAAGAATATATCGTTGGAGTGGTAATGAAATCGTTTTCTGAACTATGATGTCAATTATCAGCTTTTGTATGTGGAAGATTTTTTTTGTTTTGTTTTTTTGTGGTAATGCTTTATGATGTGGCAAAAATGAGTTGATGAAATGATGAAAAGAATAATGGACATATTGCCGATGCTTTGGCTGCTTTGGTTGACGGTGCTGAGGGTAGAGCAGAGATGGAGTGAGGCGGACGTAATACTTGCTTCAGGCTTGCCTTGGGTTTGTGGAACGGCATGGTTGATTAGTATGTGGAGAGGACATGGACGTGTGACGGCGGTGGATATTCTTGTGATGACATGGGCAGTGTACTATGTTATAAGAGTGTGGTGTGGAGGAGAGTTTTCTTGTGCTGTTGAGTGTCTGAGGGTTATGGTGATGGTTGTCCTTTATGTGGGACTGAGGATGTGGTGGGGAGGTCATGGTGTTATGGAGTGCGGCTTGCCTTTGGGCATTATTTTGGGTGGAAGTGTGGAGGCTGTGATGGGGTTGATGCAGATGATGAACGGCACAAGTCGTCATCACTTGTATGTGCTTACGGGTAGTTTTCTTAATCCTGGACCATATTCTGCTTATCTGATGATGGGGGGTGTGATGGGAACGGCATGGTTGAGAAGTGGGGTGTTGAAATGTGATTTCGTTGTGCGCTTATTGGGAAACTGCAAGTTGGCAGAGTGGCTAACGCTTCGTAACCTTGTACTTAGTTTGACGCTGCTGATGCTTGTCGTGTTGCCATCGACATGGAGTCGCGCTGCCATTGTTGGTGTGGTTGTGTGCGTATTGTTGATATTTCATGACTTGGCATGGAAATACCGATATTGGCTTGCTGGGGCATTTGCTGTTGTGATTGTTGGATTGTATTTTGTGAAGCAAGGATCGGCTGACGGTAGAATGATGACATGGCAGGCGTCGTTGCGCACTTGGAGTCATGTCCCGTGGCTCGGTGTCGGTGTCGGCGGTTTCTGTCATGCTACAGCTGAGGGCTATTGTGAGATGCTTGCAAAGAGTGATGTGTCATGTGACTTTGCGTCAGCTGGAGTGGCAGAGTATCCTTGCAATGAGTTTCTGAAGGTGCTCGTGGAACAAGGTGTGGTAGGGGCTGTTTTGTGTGTGGTGACGGTAGCTGTTGCTATGTTTCGTCTGTTCGTTGGCTGTCGTGTGCTGTTTTGGGGCATGTGTTCTATGATATTGTTTTCTATGTTTTCATATCCGATGTCTATGTTGCCATATTGCGTTATTGTCATTATGGTTATTGCATGGAATGAATCGGGTAAAAACATTGGCGTTTTCTTGCGTTGTAACAGAATAATGACTACCTTTGTGGCAATAGTGGTTGCTGGCGGTGGTTGCTGGCTTGCGCATGAGGTAGGAAGAAGGCATGAGATAGACAGTGAATGCAGATTGTTTTCTGGTATGCGTAATGCTGCTTTTATCAATGATTACTATGAATTGATGCCAGAAGAAACGGATAATCCTCAATTCCTGTTTGACTTCGGGACTGTGTTGAGAGAGCAGAAACGTTATAGCGACAGTAATGCCGTGATGAGGATGGGAACGAGGGTTAGTGCTGACCCGATGTTTTATGTTGTCATGGGCAATAACTATGCTGACATGGAAGAGCCTGATGAGGCAGGGATGTGTTACATGAAGGCATCCGGCGTAATGCCCAACAGATTATATCCTCTCTACAAGTTGATGATGATGTATAATGACCTTGGAGATAGGGAAAAAACATTATACA
The DNA here is from genome assembly GCA_017450985.1 of Bacteroidaceae bacterium. GTDB lineage: Bacteria > Bacteroidota > Bacteroidia > Bacteroidales > Bacteroidaceae > Minthosoma. Next base: position 15,420 of record JAFSSN010000034.1, on the reverse strand, counting down.
CGGCTCAGAGAATTATTGAAAGCATGCCGAAGATTCCGTCAAAGGCAACAAGGAGAATGCAAGAACGTGCTTCCCAAATAAAGGACAGTTTAATGATGACTGATATACCTAAACGTCATGCAGACATGATGCCTTATGTGTCGGGTGATGACGAAACAAGATAATGATATGAAACTACTAAACAAAATGAGCCTATTGTTGTGGCTATATGTAATGCCTGTTACAGGAAATGCACAGCAACTGACGTTGCAGAATGCCATAAGGATAGCACAAGAAAATTCTTATGATGCCTTGCTTGCCAAGTATTCGTTTATGGCAAGCTACTGGACATACCGTTCGTTCAGGGCTGACCTCCTGCCGTCGGTTAATCTCAGCGGCGGATTGGCAAATTTTGACCATTCGCTCGTGTCGGTTCGTAACTATGATGATGGCCAGGTGGCTTATGTCAACAATAATTCCATGACGAACCATCTTACTCTTTCGCTTGACCAGAAGATTGCCGCCACGGGTGGTACGGTGTCTTTGCAGTCGTATCTGTACAGGCTTGACCAGTTCAGCTATGACGAGACGACATATAATTCCCAACCTCTGCGCATCAGCTATACTCAGCCGTTAAAGTCTTACAACTCGATGAAGTGGGAGAAGAAGACGGCTCCTGTGGCATATCAGATAGCTCAGAAGGAGTATATGGCTTCAATGCAGGACGTGACGTTGCGTGTGACAACGCTATTCTTCTCTGTGTTGTCGGCACAGTCGGACTACCGTCAGAGCGTGGCAACGCTCAAGGACCGAGAGGCTTTGTTTGAGATGGCGAAGCAACGTCTTGAACTGGGTACGACGAACAAGAGCGAGGTGTTGCAGTTGGAGTTGTCGCTATTGAATGCGAGGGTGTCTGTCAACAAAAACAAGATTGAGCTGGACGACATGATGTATAATCTCTTTTCGTATTTGAGGGTGAGTGACTATGAGGCAACGGAGCTGTTGCCGCCTGTGTCTGTGCCCGACATGATGCTGAATGTGGACGATGTGCTTCAGAAGGCTATTGCCAATTCGGCGCATACTTTGGAGCAGAAGCAGCAGATGCTGGAGGCGGAGAAGAATCTGGCTCAGGCTAAGTCGAATCGCGGATTGCAGATGACGCTCAGTGGTGAGGTGGGCTTTACGCAGACGGGCAACAAACTGAATGATGCCTATCGTAACCTTCGTGACAATGAGATTGTGGGGCTGACGCTTTCGCTGCCTATATTCGACTGGGGAGTGAGCCGTGGACGCGTGAAGATGGCGCAGGCACAGCTTGAAGTGACACGTACGCAGCTGGAACAGAGGCATCTTGACTATGTGCAGGAACTGAGAAAGAGCGTGTTGCAGTTTAACATGCAGCCTTTGCAATGTCGTGATGCCTTGCGTGCGCAGGATATTGCCGAGGAACGCTATGACATAATGCGACGCAGATTTGAAAAGGGTACGGTGTCGGTGACGGAATTGAATACTGCCCAGCAGGAGAAGGAGTCGGCCAATGCACAGTACATTAGCCAGTTGAGGTCGTTCTGGGTGGACTATTACAGCTTGCAGAAATCGACACTCTACGACTGGGTACAGAACAAGGATATTGATGTGGACTTTGATAAACTCTTGAAATAATATGAAAAAGATATATGTTTATGCTTTGGCATTGACTTTGGTTGCTGCTTGCAAGGGTGGTGACAAGGAGAACGAGGATGAGGCTGCGGTGGCTAACCAAGAGGAGGTTGTTGCAGAAGTAGATACTATGGTGCTGCATAAGCAGACGTTTCAAAAACAGCTTTTGTGTAACGGCCGTCTGGCAGCCATCCAGAAGGCAGAACTGCAATGTCCTAATCAGGGAACGCTGTTGCAGAGTGTGTGCGTGAAGAACGGACAGTATGTGTCTGCCGGTACTCTGTTGGCTGTGGCTGACACGCACGACAAGACTGCAGATCTTGACAAAGCCAAGCACGACATGGAGCGTGCGAAGATGGAGCTGCAGGATAAGCTCATAGGATTGGGCTACGGCGGTGACATGAATGAGGTGCCGGCGGATGTGAGAAAGAAGGCTGAGATTACGTCGGGCTATTATTCGGCGAAGTTTCAGCTTGCCTCGGCAGAGAAGGCGTTGAAGGATTGCAGGCTGGTGGCACCGTTCAGCGGACGCATTGCCGACCTCTCGGCTCGTGCCTATCAGCAGGGAGGCAAGTTCTGTACACTCATCGACGATTCTTCGTTTGATGTGGAATTTAAGGTTTTGGAGGCTGAGTTGTCGTTTGTGAAGGCGGGACAGAACGTGAGGGTGTCTCCTTTCGTCGATGAGAATGTGGAGTACGCGGGCACCGTGACGGAAATCAATCCTACGATTGACGACAAAGGGCTTGTTGCGGTCAAGGCTCGCATCAGCAACAAGTCAGGCAAACTCATTGACGGCATGAACGTGAGAGTGATAGTTGAGAATGCTGTGCCGCAGATGTTTGTTGTGCCAAAGGAGGCTGTCGTAGAGCGTGACGGCTATCATGTGGTGTTTATGTATGACAAGGACACTCATCGTTCGGTATGGACATACGTTGACATTCTCTATAGTAACCTCAAGAGTTTTGCCATCACGGGATGTGCTAAGAAGGAAACGGAGATTCATGAGGGTGACATCGTGATTACTTCTGGCAACATGAACTTGGCGGACGATACGGAAGTGAGGGCGAATGAGAATTAGGGAATTAAGAGTTGAGAGCTAAGAATTAAGATTTCGTAAATTGGCAAACTAAATTAAGAGCTAAGATTTTGTGAACAGAGTATCGTCTGTTTACTCCTTCTTACTCCTTTTTTACTCCGCTTAACTCCTCAGAATGAAGGAACTATCGTCCTTCTTACTCCTGTTTAATTCAATAAAGAAAAGAATATGTTGAAAAGAATATGTCATAGGCCAATTGCGGTAACGATGATACTGATAGCCATAGTGGCTGTCGGGGTGTTGTCGTTGCAGTATATACCCGTGTCGCTGATGCCGCAGATTGACATCCCTAAGATTACGGTACAATGTACCAAGACGGGAGCGTCGGTGACGGAAGTGGAACAAAGTATGATTACTCCGCTGCGATGCCAGCTGGCACAAGTGGCTGGACTGAAGAACATCGAAACACAGTCGAGGATTGATGCAGGCACGATAACGCTGTCGTTTGAGCCGGGGGCAAACATGGACATCTTGTTCATAGAGGTGAACGAGAAGATTGACCTTGCCATGAACATGATGCCTAAGGACATGGAACGCCCTAAGGTCATCAAGGCAAGTGCGATGGACATACCTGCATTCTATGTTGATGTGGTGGAACGAAAGGATTCCACGGGCGTACATTCGAGATTGAGCAGGGATACAAGGTTTTCCGAACTGTCGAAGCTGGTGCGAAACGTCATAGTGAAGCGCATTGAGCAGTTGCCGCAAACGGCAATGGTGGATGTGAGCGGAACGGTGGGTACGGAGATTCAATGTGTGCCCGACATGGAGAAGCTGGCTTCCATGGGAATGTCGAACGCGGACATTGAGGCTGCCATACAGAAAAACAATATTGTGCTGAGTGCCTTGAGTGTAGTGAGTGGAATATACAGATACAACATTCAATTTGACTCACAGATTATCAACAAGGAGGACATCGAAAACATATATATACGTCATGGCGGCCGTGTGTTCCAGATTAAGGATGTGTGCGAGGTGGTGGAGAAACCTGCCGTGCGCAACGGCATGGTGAATCACGATGATGTGGATGCTGTGACGATGGCTGTCATCAAGCAGAACGATGCCCAGATGGAGGATCTTCAGAAGAGTATGGAAGAGTTGTTGGAGAACATGAAGAAGGATTATGCGGATGTGGATTTTGTGGTGACACGCGACCAGACTCAGTTGCTTACTTATTCAATAAACAACTTGGAGTGGAACTTGGTGCTTGGTGCTGTGCTGGCTTGTTTCATACTGTTTCTCTTCAACGGCGGATGGAAGACGCCTATGCTCATCATCATTTCCATACCTCTGTCGCTGATTCTTACCATGCTGTGTTTCTACATCATGAACATTTCGCTCAATGTCATATCGTTGTCGGGATTGATTCTCGGTGTGGGAATGATTGTGGACAATGCCATAATCGTGATTGACAACATAAAGGCCGGCACATTGTCGTGGGAACGTAAAAAGACGGTAATGAGCTTCTGCGACGTGGTGGTGAGCGGAGTGAGGGAGGTGTTCTTCCCAATGCTCAGTTCTGTGCTTACGACATGCTCGGTGTTCATACCGCTCATCTTCATAAGCGGTACGGCTGGGGCGCTGTTCTATGACCAGGCCATGGGTGTGACGATAGCGTTGTTTGCATCGCTCATAGTGGCATCGTTGGTGGTGCCGGTGTATTATTTCAACTTCTACAGAAAGAAATATGAACCGCAAAAGCCAAAGCGCGAAGGAAAGGTGTGCCGATGGCTGAGCAGGTTCAAGTTCTCGTTTGGGTGTCATTGGATGGAGACGGTGAGAACGGCATTTCAGCAGGGCTTGATGAACATGTATGAGAAGGGCATGAACTGGACTCTGCGCAATGCGAGGACATGTATGCTGATGTTCGTAGGTGCGCTGGTCCTCATAGCCGTAGTGTTTCAGTTCATCAAAAAAGAGAAGATGCCAGAGGTGGCTCACGAGGATGTGCTGATGATGGTGGACTGGAATGTGGGAATCTCCATTGACGAGAACAACCGCCGTACTCGCGAGATAATAAAAAGTGCGGGCAAGGAACTGGAGACCTCGACGTCAATGGCTGGTACGCAGGAGTTCATCCTGTCCCACACGAAGGACATTACGAGCAGCGAGGCGGTGCTTTACCTGAAGGCTCGTTCGGAGGACGATTTGGAAATTGTGAAGGAAAAGACTGCCGAATATGTGAAAAAGCACTATCCGAGGGCGAAGGTGGACTTCGAGATTTCGGGTAATATATATGACTTGATTTTCCAGACTGACGTGCCCGACCTTGAGGTGCGTTTGCAGAACAAGGACGGAGGACGTCCTTCTGTTGAGGCTGCGAAGGCCTATGTTGACACGCTGCGTGCAATGTTCCCGAAGTTGAAGATTCAGCCTGTGGCAACGGAACTGAACTTGCAGTATAGGGTGAATCCAGAGATAATGGCATACTACAACGTGGATTATTCACGTTTGTACGAACGACTGAAGGAAATGCTCGGCAGCAGTAAGGTGTACGAGATATCGAACGGAGCGCAAAACGTGCCTGTCATTGTGGGAAACCGTGAGTGCGTGGATGCCGACAGTGTGCTGATGGGAAACGTGTGCAACAACGAGGGGGTGAATGTCCCGATATCGTATCTTGTCGAGGTCGGCAAGGTGGAGAACTACAAGCGTTTGACGTCAGCCATTGACGGTGAGTATTATCCTGTGTGCATAGATGATGCTACCGACAGCGAGGCAGAGGAAGTGATGAGGCAGTGTGAGAAGATGACTTCGCTCACATCAAGCTTCCACGGCGGCTATTTCGATTCGCGTGAGATGATTGTGGAGCTGTCTGTGGTGTTGCTGGTTGCCCTCCTGTTGCTGTATTTCATCCTTGCGGCACAGTTTGAAAGCATGGTGCAGCCGATGATTATCCTGTCGGAAGTGGTGCTCGACGTGTGTGTGGTGATGCTTGTGCTGTGGATTCTCGGTGAGTCGCTCAACATAATGTCCATGATAGGCTTGGTGGTTATGAGCGGTATCATCATCAATGACTCCATACTGAAGGTTGACACCATCAATCATCTGTTCAGGTCGGGACAGCCGTTGCTGAAGGCTATCATAGTGGCAGGGCATAAGCGTCTGCGTCCTATTGTCATGACTTCGCTCACGACGATACTTGCCTTGCTGCCGTTTATGAATCGTGCCGACATGGGTTCTGCCATGCAGTATCCTTTGTCGCTCACTCTGGTGTTAGGAATGGCTGTGGGTACATTGGTGAGCTTGTTCTTTGTGCCTCTTGCGTATTATCATATCTATAAAAACAAGAAGAGATGAAGCATCGTTTTCCCATACTCCTAACCATGTGCATCTTGATGGTCATTGGTGTGGCTTTGGTGCCGCGCCTCGACATCAGCAATGAGCCGCTTCCGCGTCAGGGACGTACGTTGCAAATATATTATAGCTGGCCTGGTGCCTCGGCGAAGGTCATTGAGCAGAATGTGACTTCAAGGATTGAGGGCTTATGCTCGTCGGTCAACGGAGTGGAGAGTGTGGAGTCGTATTCGAGGTTCGGTAGCGGCAATGTGGATGTGACACTGAAGGAGAAGGCGTCGGTGGCAAGCGTGAAGTTTGAGATTGCCTCGCTCCTGCGTCAGGTCAGGAACAAGCTGCCTAAGGGATGTTCATATCCCGACTTGGTCGGAGGCGAGGTCGTGACGGGCATGAAAAATGATGAAAAGGTGAAGAATATCCTTTCATATAACGTGAATGCCGACATGCCCGACCGTGAGATTGAGGCAAGACTGAAAAGGGAACTGATTCCTCTGCTGAAACGCATTGATGGCGTATATGCTGACGCATATTGCTATGATGGCGTGTATATGGAGATTTCGTACAATGCCGAGATGCTGTCGTTGTATGGTCTTACTGCCAGCGAGTTGGACGAAGCCATCACTTCGTATATTGGCTCAGAAAACATAGTGGGGGACGTGATGCATGTGGATGAGAATGGTGAGCGTTCCCGCATTTCACTATTCTTGAAACAACAGGGAAAGTCGCTGGAGGCTATGCCTGTGAAGAACATCGACGGGAAGGTGGTGTATCTTAACAACCTTGCCACTTTTGAGGTGAAGAATGTTAAGCCGAACAATTATTTCCGCATTAACGGCATGAACACAATGTATTTGAATGTCATGATGGAGGCTGACCTAAACATGGTGTCTGTGTCGAAACAGGTTAAGGAAACGATTGAGGAGTTTGAGAAGAAATCGAAAGTCTATTTATTTACCAAGACCTATGACCGTGCCACGGAGGAGATGACAGAGTTTGACAAGCTTACTACACGCAGTGCCATGGCGGTGGCAATACTCTTGGTGTTTGTGTATTTCTCAAAGAGGAATTGGAAGTACCTTGCCATAATATCGTTGACGTTGCTTGCCAACATTCTTATGGCGGTCATTTGCTATTGGATGTTTGACATACGACTGCATCCGCTTTCAATTGCGGGAATAACGGTGTCACTGGGATTGATAATTGATTCTACCATCGTCATGGTGGACCATTACAGTTATCATCATGACCACAAGGCTTTCTGGGGAATCTTGGGAGCCATGCTGACCACTATTGGTTCGCTCATAATAATCATCTGGCTGCCTGATTTCTTGAAGGACAAGCTGTACGATTTCTCGTGGATGGTGATAATCAATCTCGGCATAGCCATTATTGTGGCAGCCGTCTTTGCCCCAACCCTTGTGGACGCGTGTGGATATACAAGTTTACAGCATGGCAGGGTGCGTAACTTCAGGATGATACATGGCTGGTGCCGTTTCTACCGTGGTTATATGCGCATAGCACAGCATCGTTTCCTACGCTTTCCGCTTCTTCTGCTTGTGGCTGGCTTGTTTGCGTTCTCTTTGAAGCAGTTTGTCGGTACCATCGATTCAAACACTTACAATCCGCCGGAGGGAGACAAGGTGCTGCACATAAGGGCTGACATGCCTGTCTGGGGAAATGTGCAGGATTTGAACGACAAGGTGCTTATAGTTGAGGCTTTCCTGTCGAAATTCAAGGAAATAAAACGCTTCCAATCGTATGTGAATGGTGGGGAAGCAAAAATTGACGTGGAATTCAAGCCGGAATATGTAAAGACGGCATTCCCGTACATACTTGAGAACCGAGTTGTCAGTCGTCTCATAACTATTGGTGGTGCGGACTGGAGTACTTATGGCGTTAGTAAGCGTGGATTTAGTAACTCGCTCAATCTGCAATATCGTTCCAACGGCATCGAGATATCAGGATATGACTATGACCGCTTGTACCGGTATGCCGAGGACATGGTGAAGAAGATGTCGGCAAATCCGCGTGTGCAGGATATCGTCATTGAGACACTGCTTGTGCGGGACGAACAAGACGAGTTTTACATGGATTATGACTTCAAGATGCTTGCCATGGACAGCATTGACATTGGGGAGGTACACAATGCCTTGCAGAGTCTGCTGTCGGAATCGAGTGTGGGATATAGCGAGGCTATTCCTTATATGGTCAACTTGCGCTCGGAGAGCATGGATAAATTCGACTTGTGGCAACTGCAGAACTCGTATATCAAGGTGAGAGGACGTGACCTGCGTGTGGCTGATGTGATGAAGATTGAACGCCGAAAGGCTAAGAACTGCATACCTAAGAAGAATCAGGAATACACGTTGCGTGTGGCATTCAACATGCTGGGCTCATGGTCATACTCATCGAAATACATCAAAAACATTACTGACGAGTATAATGCCAAGTTCCCTGTAGGCTTCCGCTGTATTAACGATTCGTATGGGTGGTACGACGATACAGGGACTCAATACTGGCTCGTGGGACTGGTGGTGGTCATCATCTTCTTTATTTGCAGTATCATGTTCGAAAGTCTTTACAAGGCCTTCATCGTAATAATGCTCATTCCTGTGTCGATGATAGGAATGTTCCTGACGTATCATTATGGAAAGGTGGAATTTGGTACGGGCGGTTTTGCGGCAATGGTGCTTCTGTGCGGACTGACGGTCAATGCAGGTATATATCTGCTGAATGAATACCGTAGTTGCAGCAACAACTACATCAGGGCATACAACCACAAGATTATACCTATCTTGCTTACCGTGGCATCCACTATTCTCGGATTGCTTCCTTTCCTTATTGACGGTCCTTCAGAGGATTTCTGGTTCTCTTTTGCCGTGGGGTCTATCAGCGGACTCATTTTCTCTGTCGTAGCCTTGGTGTTTGTCATGCCGATGCTTATGAAGAGTGACAAGCGAATGAGTGTGGATAGGGTCGTAAAAAACGATGCCCCCTTGCAGGTAGAGGAATAAGTGTCGCATGGCGAAAAAAGAAATCACGCACCGTCAAATCATGATTGACGATGCGTGATTTCTTTTTTGCCCGACGTGGCTGATGCGTCAGTTGTTGTTTACCACCCATAGGGCGATGCGCCATGCTCCAGGTATTCGTCTGGCGGTGTAGGTGCGCATCATCTTGCCGATACGTGCATAGCGTTGTTCTACTTGCAGACGTTCGTCGATGAACGACTGTACGAGTGAAGCCGACTGAGCGTCGCCCTCGCGGAGCATCTGTCCTACGATGATGTGGCAGCGGAGGTAGAAGGCGAGGAGCGTGTGGCGTTTCTCTGTTGATTGCGGCATAAGTAGTATGTCGTCGAGAGCCTCGGTAAGTGTCTGTACAATTTGTGTGACGCGTGATGAATATGAAGAGCCGGTGATGCTGTCGGAAGTGGCTATGATGCGGTGATAAGCCTTGTCAGTTATCCATTGCACCTTGTGGGCATGGATGAGGGCACGTATGCCCAGTTCCCAGTCGTCCCAGATGCGGCATCGTTCATTCCAGCCACCAATGTGACGCAGGAAGTCGGTACGGAAAATCATGCTCACGGTGTTGAGCATGGCATTCAGTACGTGAGTGTGGGGAGTGTTGACGGCTTTGTAGTCGCGTGTGCGCAGCCGTTTCCCTGTCTGCATCTGTGTGGGTATGCACACCATCTGTGCCTCTTCGTCCCATGAAGAAGGAAGCCCGGTGAAGATGTCGTCGGAGTCGAAGAAGTATATCCATGGAGTCTGACAAAGGCTCAGGCCTTTGTTACGCGCGGCGGCAGCTCCGGCTGTGTTTTCCCGTGCTACCATGATGTCGGTGGTGTGGAGTTTGCTAAGCGTCTGCGCATATTCGTATGAGCCGTCCGTGCTGCCGTTGTCCACGATGATGATTTGACGTGGCTTGACGGAGCTGTTGACGATGCTGTCGAGCGTGATGCGTATGGTGTCTTTGCGGTTGTAAAGTGGTATGACTATGGTAATGTCCATATTCCTTTTATCATGTTATGTAGTATGACGAATGGGTTGGCATGGTTGTTGACGGCATGATAGGCGGCTTCCTTGATGCTTCGCCACACGGCATTGCGCGTGCCGAAGATGTGGCGGAACGTGGCGCCTTTGGTCCGTTGCAGGAGTGGACTGGTTAGAAAGTCGCATCCTGTGGTGTGGAAACGGGAGTGGACGATGACTGAAGGAACGAAGATGGCTTTGTAGCCTTGGTCTTGTGCATCCTTCATGAACACATCCTCTTCGCCGGCACACAGGTGTTCACTGCCCAGTCCGAAACGTTCGTCAAAAAGCGTCTTCACGTTACGGCGCATGGTCATCTCCATCGAAGTGGGGTAGTAGCCTTGACGGAATGCCTGTTGAAATGACATGACCGATGAAGGGTATCTCTTCATGGGCTTGCCCTCATAGCTTTCGGCAGCGAAGCAGATGATGTCGGCTTCGGCATGCTCTCTGTATGCGTTCGTGATGGATGTGAAGTCGTCGGGAGTGTAACGGTTGTCATCGTCGGCAATAACGCGGATGTCGGCTGTGGAGTGGGCAAGAGCGTTGTTGCGGTTAAGGGACAAGCCTCGTCCTTCGATAGTGGTCAGTGTGACGTCAGCGCGTGATGTCAGCACGTCGGGAATGAGGTTGAGGCTGTCGGGAGAAGTGTATTGCATGGATACGACGTAGTGCACACCCTCTGTGGGCGGTGCGAGAACGAGCGGAACGCGTGCTATGCCGCTGTCGATGGTGCATATAAGTACGTCTAATGTCATGCCGAAATTAACAATTTTTAGTTGCAAAGTTAGTTAAATTACTAAATATAAGTGCTACCTTTGCCCGAAAAATGAAAAGATATGAGTGAAAACTTAGAGATAGTAAACGGTACTAAAGAAGAAAAATATGCCGCCTTGCTGCCGCAGATTGAGTCGGTGGTCGAGGGTGAGACTGATATGATTGCCAACATGGCAAATGTCGCATCAATGATCCATGAGACGTTCGGCTTCTGGTGGACTGGCTTCTATCGTGTCGGTTCGGTGAGTGAAGGCAAGTATGTTGCCGGCGAGTATTTGATTCTCGGCCCTTTCCAGGGACCTTTGGCATGTATGCGCATAAAGAAAGGTAAGGGAGTGTGCGGTACGGCTTTTGCTACCGGCGAGACACAGGTCGTGCCGGATGTGGATAAGTTCCCAGGTCATATAGCTTGTTCTTCTGCATCGCGTTCAGAGATAGTCGTGCCTTTGATGCGCAATGGCGAGGTGTTTGCCGTGCTTGACATAGATTCTGCCGAGCTTGCCACGTTCGACGAGGTGGATAAGCAGTGGCTTGAGCGTGTGGCTAAGGTGCTCGGTGACGGGAACGCGAATTGAATGACAAAATGAACGTATATTGAGAACGTAAATAATTGTCTCTTAATCTAATAAAATTTTACAAAAATGTCAGCTACAATTATTATTATTGCTGTGGTTGTGCTGCTCGTTATATGGGCGGTGTCAATCTACAATAGTTTGGTGAGACTTCGTAACAATCGTGAAAATGCTTTTGCAAACATCGATGTGCAGTTGAAACAGCGTTTTGACCTCGTGTCTCAGCTTGTGAGCACGGTCAAGGGATATGCGGCTCACGAGAGCAGCGTGTTGGAGAAGATTACTAATGCGCGTGCGGCTGCTGTGAATGCCACAAGCATAGGCGATAAGATTGCTGCCGACCAGCAGTTGTCAAGTGCGCTTGCCGGACTGAAGGTGTCTGTTGAGGCTTATCCTGAACTGAAGGCAAACCAGAACTTCATGCAGTTGCAGACGGAGCTTGCCGACCTCGAGAACAAGCTTGCTGCAGCACGCCGTTTCTTCAATTCTGCCACACGAGAGCTCAATACTTCCGTGCAGTCGTTCCCAAACAATATCCTTGCAGGAATGTTCGGATTCCAGAAGGAACCTATGTATGAGGTGCAGGCAACTGAACGTGTGACAATGGAGAAGGCACCGGAGATTAAATTTTAATTCAAGTTCAGCAAGTAGTAAAATGAAGTTAGCTTCGCGGAGTAAAAAAGGAGTTACCGCTTCGCTCAGGACGATACTCTGTCCTTCGGAGTGAATAGTGAAGAATGAAGAGTGAAAAATGTATTTTACTCCATTCATCAATTATCAATTCACATTCTTCGTCCTTTTACTCCATGGAGCGTAGCGGAATTAGCTTTGTTTAACTCCCTTTTACTCCAAGCAAGTAAAGCGTTAGCGATACTTGCGAAAGTAGAAGTTCTAATCATTCGAAAGGAGGGTAATCTTGAAATACGTAGGAATACAGACTCAGATTGATGAGAACAACCGCAAGAGCATACTCCTGCTTCTTGCCTTTCCATGTATCATACTCGGAATGCTGTGGGTTTTCTTTGCCCTCATAACAGGCTTTTCTGGCAGTTCCTATTATGATGAATATGGACAGGCGGCGTTCGATGCAACGGAGGCTAATGCCTTGTGGCTGCACTATATGCCTTATGTCGTGGCAGGCGTGGGAATATGGTTCGTGATAGCATATTTCCTCAACACGTCCATGATTCAGCATGCCACGGGAGCGCGTCCACTTACTCGCAGGGAGAATCCTCGTGTTTATAACATCGTCGAAAACCTGTGCATTGCCGGCGGCATGGATATGCCTAAGATAAATGTCGTTGATGACCCGCAGCTTAATGCCTTTGCCAGCGGTATAAGCAAGGATACATATACCGTGACGGTCACCACGGGAATATGTGATTATCTTACCGACGAGGAACTTGCGGGTGTCATAGGCCATGAGCTTACTCACATCCGTAATAATGACACCAAACTGCTTGTCGTGAGCATTGTCTTCGTGGGCATTGTGTCAACAATCCTCAGTATGCTTATGAACAATGTGTTTCGTGTGTTCCTGTGGGGCGGCATGGGCCGTTCTCGCGACAGACGTGAAAGTGGAGGCGGTGTGGGAATCGTCGTTGCCATGGTGGTCGGTATTTTGTGTGCTGCCATAGCCTATTTCTTCACTCTTCTCACGAGGTTTGCCATCAGTCGTAAGCGTGAGTTCATGGCAGATGCGGGAGGCGCGGAATTGTGCGGCAATCCTTTGGCACTTGCCAGCGCGCTGCGTAAGATAAGCCGTGATCCGGGATTGAATCATGTTGACCGTGAAGATGTGGCTCAGCTCTTCATTATTCATCCTGAGAATCTTCGTGAAGGCTTTCTCGACAGTTTCAATTCTCTGTTCAGCACTCATCCAGACACGGCTGAACGTATCCGCATTCTTGAACAGTTCTGATAAGTAGGATAGGCAAGTCGTTTCTTGTCTTTCATGAATCGGTAAATATTACTCAACTTTCGCAAGTATCGCTAACGCTTTACTTGCTTGGAGTAAAAAAGGAGTTAAGCGGAGTTAATTCCGCCACGCTCCATGGGGTAAAACGGACGTTTGACTAAAATTAATAATTAATAATTAATTTGATGAACAGAGTAACTTCCATTCTTCACTTTTCACTTTTCACTCTTCACTCCGCCGTAGGCGAAAGAGTATCGTCCTGAGCGAAGCGGTTACTCCTTTTTACTTCCGATAACTCCAGTTTGCTACTTGCGAAACTTCAGTATATTAGAATCGTTCAACAAGCGTTTAACGGGCGTTTAATGCCCGTTAAACGCTTTTGCTTTTAAAGGCATAAAAAAGCATAGTGAGAATTAAAAGACAAAATTGTCCTATGCTTGATGGAAGCGTGGCAAAAGCCCCTGTGCAGCGTGTTTTTTACTATTGCGCATTATTGAGGTCGATAATGCGCAATAATCGACTTGATAATGCGCATCAGCCATTTCGATAATGCGTATTGGGGAAAAACTCCGTTCTGCCCCTTGCTAAGTTTGTGCTATTTGATTATGGCATGTCACACGTGTTTACCATGTAGGCTGTCTCCTATGAGTGAAAAAGAATAATAAATAATTATTTACATTATTCTTCGTGTTTGTAATGGCAATGCCAATTAACCATGCTTCTAATAACAAGCGAATAAAAAAGGTCTCGTAAGAAACAAATGCTTACGAAACCTTTTTTATGTATTTATTCCAGTGAATATTCAATCGTATTGACCACTCGTACATTCTTGATGTAAGGAGTGTTGGCATCGCGGTCCTCGATAGAGAAGAAGCCCTGCTGTGCATTGCGAATGCTGCCGAGCGAACTGCCAGCGTCTTCGGCGAACTTCTCTGCAGTCTTGCGTGCGTTCTTAGTTGCTTCCTCCACCATCTCAGGCTTTATCTCATTAAGTCCGGTAAACTCGTATGTGATTTGATTCTCGCCGTATGTCTCGTTGATGAGTGCAATGCCCTGTTTCATCAGTTCTGCCTGCTTGCTCATAAGCTTGCGCACTTTGTCAACGTTGCTTGATGTTACGGTGATGACGCTTTCTGCCTTATAGCGGTATGTCATTATCTCATTGCTGTAGTTATCGGCTTGACGGTCGGTTATTGTCGGCGGGTTGACGTTTATCTCGTCGGCGGTAAGTCCGCCAGCCTTCAGGAAGTCAACTACTTTGGCATTCTTGCGGTTTAGGTTGTCGTACATTGTTGACGGGTCGTTGCCCAGTTCCTTGTAGATGAGCGGCCACGTAACCTTGTTGGCTTTCACTTCGCGCTCTGAGAGCCCTTTGACTGTGATGCAGCGGTCGCGGTCCTTGAATGTGACGATTCCATTGCGGAGGGTTAGTCCCATGACTGTCATGCCGGCGGCGATGATTGCGGCGGCGATGATTGATTGTTTGCTTGTTGTTTCCATATGAATTAATTTAAATGCCTTACTCAACTTTCGCAAGTATCGCTAACACTTTACTTGCTTAGAGTTAAAAGGAGTTAAGCGGAGTTAATTCCGCTACGCTCCATGGAGTAAAACGGACGTTTGAGTAATTAATAATTAACAATTAATACATGAAAGTTGAGATTTAAGAGTTAAGATTGCGAACCAATGGTAGTCACCTTTGGTAACTTTCATTCTTCATTCTTCATTCTTCACTCTTCACTCCGCCGTAGGCGATTCTTCACTCTTCACTCGCGCTCTGCGCGCCACTCTTCATTCCAAAAGACATCTCGCAATCATTTGCTATAATGGTTGCGAGATGTCTTTTTATGTTTAAGGTGCTGTTAGAATGCTGTTCAAACACAGTTCAAACGCCGTTTGAACGCTTTCTGCATGCGTACAATCTGCAAGAGCGTAGTTACGCCAGTTCGCCCTTGCCTTGACGTATTATTTCGTTGCTGCCGTCCACGCAGTACACAATCGTGCTTGGTTCCGTGCCGCCGTCACCGCCGTCAATCACAAGGTCCACGACATGTCCCAGACGCTCGTCTATCAGTTCCGGAT
>JAFSSN010000033.1 GCA_017450985.1 Bacteroidaceae bacterium | reverse complement strand
GCCTGGTGCGTTCCGGCATCAAGGAACTCGTGCTTGTCGATTCTGACCGCGTGTGCGTCACCAACGTGAACCGTCAACTGATGGCCACTACGAAAACCGTGGGGCAAGTCAAGGTTGACGTGCTGAAAAATCGCCTACTCGAAATCAACCCGCACGCCAACATTGTCGCGTTGCAGGACATCTACGAAGAAGCGAACACCGAAAAATTCCAGCTCGATACATTCGACTACATCATCGACGCCATCGACAGCCTCGAAAACAAGATGCAGTTGCTGTGGCACGCCACGCGCACCAAGGCCACCGTTTTTTCTTCGATGGGCGCCGCCCTCAAGATGGACCCTACGCGCATCAAGGTGGCTGAGTTTTGGAAGGTGCAGGGCGACCCTCTGGCTCGTGCCCTGCGCAAGCGTTTCAAACGCGACGGCCGTTACCCGAAGCACAAGTTCCAGTGCGTCTATTCAGACGAGTTGTTGCAGAACCTCGGTCACAACGTTACCTGTGGCACCTCGCAATGTATGTGTCCTAAGGCGCAGAGCGGTCCTGGCGATCCTGACCTTCTCAATCATGAGTGGTGCTCGGCCAAGGCACAGATTAACGGTACACTTGCCCACATTACCGCCATCTTCGGCTTCATGCTCGCCGGACTGGTGGTTCAGGATGCTTGCCGCGCCAGCTTCAAAGGCTGATAAAGCAGAAATAAAGTACCCCTCTCGCCCAGCAAGGCGAGAGGGGTACTTTTTCATGTTTCGCAAGCAGTTAACCAGCGTACCCTTCGGAGTTAAAAGTGGGAGTTACTATGTTCATAAAATCTTTACTCTTCATTTTTAATTGAGCAGCGCACGGTTCGTTATCTTAATCCTTAAATCTTGATTTTTCATTCTATTCTTCTCCCGTTTCCCCTTTCTTCATTTCCGACAGGATGTAATAAGCACCCGTCTGTGCAATGCACGAGAGGTTGGAAGACGCATCTACAGGAGTAATACTCATCATGCCGTCCTCCTCTTCGCCACGCCTCACTTCGACAGGAGTGAAGAGCCATTGCCTGCCCTGCCGACTGACGGAGAATACATACGACTTTCCAGCCTCATCGACAATAGCCTCATCGCTTACTGCCGGCACACACGTGCTGTCGGTGGCTATCTTTTGCGTGCCGCCCTCGACAAAGAATGAAGGCAGACCGTTGGCTTTCTCCATTCTCACGTTGGCATCCGACAGTTTCAGCCGTTCAGCCATATAGTCCATTTGAGGCGTTGCGCCAAGCCTTATATACTGATGCGCACACAACAATAGCAATATTATCATTTTGGCAAAATCCCCATAACATAGGATTGTGCATTACACGAATAATGGCTAACTTTGCAGCAAAATTTGAACTGATGCAAAAGAATCCTTTTTTAGCAGTAATAAACCACGAAGCGGCACAACGTCCTCCCGTATGGATGATGCGCCAAGCCGGTCACGTACTTCCACGCTACCGTAATCTTACAAAGCAAACACCATTCCGTTCCATAATGGCAAATTCTAAGCTTGCTGCCGAGGTGACACTCATGCCTATCGAAGACATGGGAATGGATGCCGCCATACTCTTCAGCGACATTCTCGTTGTGCCAGAGGCATTAGGTGTGAAAGTGGAATGGACAAGCGAAGGACCTACGTTCCCCGCACCATTGTTGGGCAACAGCAATCCTGTCGAAAGCCTCGACTTCGACATCAGCCGACTTGCACACGTGGCCGATACCCTCGACGAGATTCAGCGACAGAAGTCTGCCGACACACCTGTCATCGGCTTCTGCGGAGGGCCATTAACATGTCTGTGCTACATGCTCGGCGGACGTGACCGCAGCATGCAGTTCACCGACGTGGTACGTTACCTCTATACAAACCGCGAGGATGCAAAAATGGTGCTTGAGAAACTTACCAGTGCAACGGAGGAATACGTTCACCTTCAGGCTGCACACGGCATAGACACGTTCCAGATTTTCGAGTCATTTGCAGGAACAATATCAGTTGAGCTTTACGAATCACTCATTATGCCTTACGTCCGTCGCATAGCAGCAGCTGCCCGCAGCCACGGACTGCCGGTGATTTTCTTCCCTAAAGGCTTCGGCGTAGGCATCAAGATGCTCACAAAGAACGACTGCGACTTCGTAAGCGTTGACTGGCACACTCCACTTGTAGAAGCACGCAAGATGATTGTCCCAAGTCTCGGCATACAAGGCAACATGGAGCCACGCCTTCTGTTTGCCTCACAAAAGGACATCGAGCAGCAGTTGAAAGCCTACATACCGTTCTTCCGCGAGAACCCTGACTGGATTTTCAACCTCGGACACGGCCTCCACAAGGACACACCTCTCGAGAACGTGCGCTTCGTTACTGAATGGATTAAGAATGTCGAATGGAAATAGACAAAGAATATGAACCAGGAAATCATTGACAAATATAATGTATCGACTCCCCGATACACCAGCTATCCACCTGCCAACTACTTCGGAGCATTGACGGGCGAGGACTACATCAAGCATGTGGACGAGTCGAACCAATCGTCCAACAACAACATATCATTCTACATACACATGCCTTTCTGCCGCCGTCTCTGTCTCTACTGCGGATGCAACTCCTACGCCATGAGCAACAAGGAGACGGTAGATGCATATATCAAGGCTTTGCACAAGGAGATAGACCTCGTGGCAGAGCACATATCAAAGGACAGACGCATATCACAGATACACTACGGCGGCGGCTCGCCTACTGCCATTCCTACAGCCGACCTCAAGGCTCTCAACGACCATCTGCTCAGTCTGTTTCCAACGATTGAGCGTCCTGAGATTGCCATTGAGTGTCATCCTGGCTTCCTCACCGCCGAGGACTGGGAACAACTGCTCGAATGTCGCTTCAACCGTTTCAGCATTGGAGTGCAGGACACCGACCCTAAGGTGTTGAAAGCTGTAAACCGTCAGGAGCCGGAGATTCCGCTTGCCGACATCTTCGCCATTCTGCGAAGTCGCGAGGTAAGCATCAACATGGATTTCCTCTTCGGTCTTCCCTATCAGACTCCGGAGTCGTTTGCTGAAAGCATCAGCATAGCACGCGAACTGCGTCCCGACCGTCTCGTGACATTCTCATACGGACATGTGCCATGGGTATTCCCACGTCAGAAGCTCTTGGAGAAATTAGGACTGCCACAGCCAGAGGAGAAGAACCGTATGTTCACCATGGCAGCACAAACATTGGAACAGGCTGGCTACAACCAGTTGGGTCTCGACCACTTCGTGCTGCCTACTGATGAACTGTACATAGCACGCCAGCAGAAGATGCTGCGCCGCAACTTCCAGGGCTACTGCACACTGCGCACCACAGGACAGGTATATGCGTTCGGCGTGAGCGGCATCAGCCAGCTTGACAATGCCTACGCCCAGAACGGCAAGGACATTCCTACATACATCCAAAGCATCAACGACGGCAAGCTGTACGTTCAGAAAGGCTACACGCTCAGCGAAGGCGAGAAGGTGGTACGCGAAGTAGTCGAAGCACTCATGTGCAACTATCATGTAGATTTCAACGCCGTGGCTCAGCGTCTGGGACTAAGCAACGGCAACGAAGTGAAGAGCCACTGCAACTACGACATCGAGAAACTGCGTGAGATGCAGGCCGACGGCATAATAACACTCACCGACCAGAGCATCACTCTCACCGACGAACGCAGTCCGTTTGTACGCAACGTAGCAGCCGCTCTCGACCCAATGATGCTCAACACAACAAGACAGTTCTCCAAGCCAATTTAGAGAAGGAAGAATGTAGAATGATAATACGAACTCGGATTATCACACAACCGCAAAACCGTACGACCGTATGACCGTACAACCATACAAACCATACGACCGTACAAACCATACAACCGTATGACCGTACAAACCGTACAACCGCATGACCGCATGACCGTACAAACCATACGACCGTACAAACCATACGACCGTATAACCGTACAACCGCATGACCGTACAACCATACGACCGCATGACCGTACAACCATACAACCGCATGACCGTACAAACCGTACAACCGCATGACCGTACAAACCGTACAACCGTACAAACCATACAACCGTACAACCGTACAACCGCATAACCGCATAACCGTACAACCGCATAACCGCATAACCGTACAAACCGCACAAGCAAATGAATAAAGATATAATAGTTATAGGCGCAGGACTGACAGGACTCACAACTGCGTTCCACGCAAAGCGTCAGGGCAAGGACGTGCTCGTGATAGAGCGCGACGACGTGCCGGGCGGACAGATGCGCTCACACCGTGAGGGCGAATACATATTTGAAAGCGGGCCAAGCACCGGCGTAGTATCAAATGCCGAGGTGGCAGAACTCTTCGAGGCTCTGCAAGGTGACGTAGAAATGGACGTGGCACGTCCTTCGTCAAAGTGCCGTCTCATTTGGAAGGGCAACAAGTTCCACCCTCTGCCATCAGGCTTGAAGAGTGCAGTCACAACACCACTCTTCACTCTCAAGGACAAGTTCCGCATACTGGGCGAGCCATGGCGCAAACGCGGCACAGACCCTAACGAGAAGGTAGGCGAAATGACGCGCCGCCGTCTGGGCAAGTCGTTTCTCGACTATGCCGTTGACCCGTTTCTCAGCGGAGTGTATGCCGGCGACCCTATGATGCTGCCAACACGCGTAGCACTGCCAAAGCTGTACAACCTTGAGCAGAACTACGGCAGTTTCATTCGCGGCAGCATTGCCAAGGCTAAGATGCCTAAGACTGAACGCGACCGTAAAGCCACAAAACAGATATTCTCAGCCAAAGGCGGCTTCGGCAGCCTCATCGCCGCCCTCGTCAAGCACGTGGGCAACGAGAACATAGCACTATCGGCAAGCAACACTACGGTCACACCTACTGCCGACGGACTCTTCGAAGTGAAATACACCGACGCATCCGGCAATGCCGTGAGCCTTACAGCCAAGAAGGTGGTCACCACATGCGGAGCCTATGCCCTGCCCGACATACTGCCTTTCATTCCTGCCGACGAGATGCGCAAGATTAGTTCACTGGTCTATGCTCCTGTCATCCAGATTGGAGTGGGAATAAAGGACGTGGAGCGACATCACTACAAAGCCTTCGGTGCACTCATTCCTTCAAAAGAGAAGAAGGACGTGCTCGGCATACTCTTCCCTTCAGCATGCTTTGCCGGTCGTTCGCCAGAAGCAGGCGAGACACTCGCTTTCTTCATTGGCGGCATACGTCACCCAGAGATGTTGGAGTGGTCGGACGAAAAACTTACGGCACTCGTGAACGACAGTCTTCACTCACTTCTCAAGTATCCTGCAAGCGTCAAGGCTGAGCACATACGCATCTATCGTCACAAGCATGCCATTCCTCAGTATCAAGAGACATCTGACGAGCGTTATGCCACCATCGACGACATTCAGCGCCGTTACCCTGGACTCATCATTGCAGGTAACCTGCGTGGCGGCATAGGCATGGCCGACCGCATACGCCAAGGTACCGAGATTGGTAGCGAAGCATAGCGCAACAATTTCTGACAGGAAACAATTTTTTATAAGCCATCCTAAATAAGACGTAATTATGAGTAAATTCTCTGCAACTATACATATTACGCATCTTAATTAGGATGGTTTATAAGTATTATTATTCAATCACCTTTTCTTCCATCCAATCCTTTATCAAGTCCTTAACGGCTTCCTGCGCGTCTTCACGACTTACCTCATATTCTTCAAGAAGTAAATCAACAAGCATATCTTCCGTAAAGTCCTTTCCTTCGATTGCTTTCCACAAATAAGCTGCACTCTCATTCATCTTCCTAAGCACACCAGAATGAGCAACATTGGCCCCCATACCAACCAATAGGTTCTGCGAACCTAATGACTTCAAAACATATCCATCAACAGTTTTCATACGCTTGTTTTTTGGGTTTCCGTTTATTCTTCGACTTTATTATTTTCTAATTCCAAGAATGCATGGTATTCATTCTGCACAGCCCTTTTTATTTCATTTATTTGTTTTATTTTATGTTCCACAAAACACATTTCACTTCCATCACACATTTTCAAACGAAAACACTTTGGATAAAGAGGACACGAATTACATTCATCAAGTCTATTTCGCAATTCATGAAACTTCGACAATAAATCCTCATTTAAATTCGAATCATATACATGTCCAACATAATTTCCATCTGAATATCTTGCACATTTACCCAAATAACCGTCAGGCAATATCATTATAGAATCATTTGAATCTGCCATACAACTATTGAACTGCGTTTCTTTTATATTTGGAACATAATCTCCCATACCTAAAGAATATATCTTTTCGTCCAGCTCTTTTTCCAAATTCAGTACTTCTACCCTTTGTTCTGGTGTTCTTTGAAAATGTTCACCTTCAACATCCTCAAATAATGGTGACGAATACAGAGATAAGTTTTTCACACTTTTATATCTCTCGTGTAAAACATCTACCAGTTCAAAAATATTTTGAGCATTATGACTATCAATATTTAATCTTATGCCAACGTTTACTCCATTGCAAAGCAAAAAATCAATATTTTTCAAAACTATTGAAAAAGCATCGGTTTTGCCATTTTCTATATTTTTAATCTTATTGTAAACATTCTGTGTACCATCCAAAGTTATTTGGACATAACGTAGATTCCAGCATTTAATGTAATCTCGAATTGTTTCATTACAAAACAAATAACCATTTGTTATCATAATACTATTATAACAAACATTACCATTTTCTAGCCCTGTACATATTTGGTTTATCACTTTATAGTTCAAAAGAGGTTCGCCACCCATCCAAATTAAAGAGATAGGTTTCTTTTTATCGCACGTTCTACGAACAAACGAAATCGCACTATTAGCAATATCCATATTCATATTACTATGCTTATAATGTTTTTGAAAGCAGTAGAAACAATTTGCATTACAATTTGTTGTTGTATAAATAGTATAAGAACTAAATTTATTTTGTTTTTCATCTGTTATTTGATACAAAGCCCTCAATTCATCGACCAAATT
>JAFSSN010000032.1 GCA_017450985.1 Bacteroidaceae bacterium | reverse complement strand
CTCGGTACGTCCTTCCTGTTCTTTCAAGAAACATTTTATGGCGTAGCATTTTCCTGTTTGCGGGTCTTCCATCTTGAACACCACGGCAAAGTTTCCACTTGTCATTACGGGTGTGCCGTTGGCGTCAAGCACAGGACGAAGATGGCTTAATGCGTCCAGATTGTCCTCAGCATTCTTTATTGCTTCGATGTATTCGGATATTAACGGATAATTCATGATGTGAAAATGTTGGTCTGTGGCAAAAATAACGATAATAATTGGGAGATTTGCTCCGTTATATGTTGTTTTTTCAATAGCGGTGCATTTTTACTTCATGTTGTAATCTGTCGAAGTCGAATTGATTGGTGTGTGAGTGTAGTGAAACTCCTTTAAAAAGAAATATTGCTGTCTGGTAAAATGACTATCTTTGCCCATGGTTACATGATTTAAAATTTCAAAAGCAAAGGTAACTAAAAGGGCTGATACCTCATTAGAAGTGTCAGTCCTAATTTTATCTAACAAAAAAAGTTTACCGGACAGCAATAGAAAAGAAATGATAATTAGTAAGGCAAGTCAGCAGTTGAAGAATTTCTCTCTTTACACGCTCTTGGTTTGGTATATACCTGCCATTATTAATTACATCTGCTGAAACACCTCTTTCTTTAAGCTCTCTTTCAAATGAAAACTCCTCATATATTTTCTCAGTTTCATATTCTAAAAAGCAGGAAAATGTTTAGCATACTTAGACATTGGAGCTGCTCCAGAATAAAAGAACGGAACCAGTTTAAATCTGTCACGATACCAGAATCCCTTCAGTACAGGAGCGTCTGAAAATATTATCGTTTTGAACAGTATACTTCATTTATTTTAGTACAATCCAAACTCCATCATTGTCCTTGCCTTCATGCTTTAAAATGCCTTTCTTTTGCAATGTGGAAAGGTCGCGTTCTATGGTGCGTTGGCTCACCGACAAAGTCTCCGACATTTGTTTGCCGGTGATTGTCGGAGACTCTTTGATGAGATTGAGTATTTTCTGCTGACGCTCAGTGAGTTTCGTCTCCGACACGTCTCCGACATGGTCTCCGACATTCTGTGTGTCGGCAGTGGCATAGATAATGGTCTGAAATTGGGTTGGAGTAGATTTGAACACAGGCTTCAACTCGTCCTTATAACCTTCCAAGGCTTTGGTCTCATTACAAATGCGTGTGAGTCCGCAATCAGATTCTTTAATTCCATTCTTATTATTCTGTTTGTTGTAAAGTGACGTGTCACATCAGTTCTACGATGGTGATGCCGGCACCTCCAAACTGTGTATGCTCATCGTGGTAGTCGGAGACGGCAGGTATGGTGGCAACGTATTGACGAATAAGGGTGCGGAGAATGCCAGAGCCTGTGCCGTGAAGTATGCGCACGCGGCTTGCACCAGCCACGAGGGCATCGTCGATGAAGTAGGTCACGGCTTGTACAGCCTCTTCGCCTCGCATACCGCGCACGTCGATGTCCTGTGAGAAGTTGAGTGTCTTCTCGCGTATGTCGTCACGTGTCTGGCTGCTTACGAAGGTTGCGCTTATGCTGTTCTTCTTTGGCTGCGGTGCGTCGCACGACTCCAGCTTCTTCAACTTGACGTTGCTCATTATGTCGCCGAATGCTACCTGCGCTTCGTTGCCGTTAATCTTGATAATCTTGCCCGGTGTGGTATTGCCTTTGAGGCGTACCCATGAGCCTTCCTTCAGTATGGATGATGGCGACGGCGCAGCTGCGGCAGCGTTGGCTTGCTGTGCGGCATTGAGTGCGGCAGCGTTTTGCCCTTTCTTGCTCTCACCGTTAGCCTTACGTTCCTTGCGTGCCTTTATCTTTTCCATCTGACGGCGTATCTTCTCCTCCATCTCCTCAGGATTGATGGCTGCAACTTCCTTCTTTTATTCGTTGAAGACCTGACGTATGGAACGTGTGCGTTCTTTCTCTGCCTGTGCTTCCTTAATCTCGCGTATGGTCTGTTCGATGCGCGCGTTCGAAGCCTTCAGCAGTTCTTCGGCATCTGTCTTAGCCTTCTCGATGATGAGTTTGCGCTCGTCGTGCAGCTTCTTTATTTCTGCCTCGTAGCGTTCGATGGTCTGTTCCATCTGCTTCTCGTGCTGGTGGATGGCCTGGCGCTTGTTTTCCCAGTAGCGTTTGTCACGCACAATGTCCTGAAGGTACTTGTCGCTGCTGATGTATTCCTGTCCTACCATTTCGGAAGCATCGTTGATGATGTCCTCAGGTATGCCAATCTTGCGTGCAATCTCCACGGCAAACGAAGAGCCTGGGTTGCCTATCTGAAGTTGGAACAGCGGTGCCATCTGCTGCCGGTCGTAGAGCATGGCTCCGTTCACCATGCCGTCGGTCTCCTGTGCATAGTGCTTGAGGTTTTGGTAGTGGGTGTTGATGACTCCGTAAACATGGTGCTTTACGAAGCGTTTGAGTACAGCCTGTGCCATTGCTCCTCCTATCTGCGGTTCGGTACCTGTACCGAACTCGTCGATGAGAATGAGGCTTGCACCGTCGGCGCTCTTCATCATGTTCTTCATGTTGAGAAGGTGTGAAGAGTAGGTGGACAGGTCGTTCTCCAGACTCTGTTCGTCGCCAATGTCGATGAAGATGCTCTTGAAGATTCCCACCTTGCTGCTCTCAGCCATAGGTACGAGCATTCCGCACTGCACCATATACTGGAGCAGTCCCACGGTTTTCAGACACACAGACTTACCACCTGCATTAGGACCTGATATGAGCAGTATGCGTTGCTTGTGGTTGAGCAGTATGTCGAGAGGCACGACCTTGCGTCCGTGTTTCTTCAGTGAGCGTTGCAGTATGGGATGGACAGCCATGCACCAGTCAAGCATCTGCTTATCGACGATGCTTGGCTCTATGGAGTCGGTGTTGATGGCAAACTTAGCCTTGGCACGTATGAAGTCGATGTCGGCAAGGAACTCGTAGCTGTTCATTATCTCATGAATCTCGGGGCGCACGGTGGCAGTGAACTCTATGAGTATGCGCTTAATCTCGTGTCGCTCTGCAGACTCCAATTCTCGAATCTTGTTGTTTGCTTCCACAACTTCGGCAGGCTCGATATATACGGTGCGTCCAGAGTCGGACTCGTCGTGTACGATGCCTCGTATCTTTCGCTTGAGTGCCGGTGCAACGGGAATGACCAGACGGCCGTCGCGCATGGTTGGTGCAATGTCCTTGTCGATAAGTCCGTCGCCCTTGGCTGTCTTCATGATGCTTGCGAGTGTGCGTGATATGCTTCCGGCTGTGCTTGCCAGCTCACGGCGTATCATCATGAGGGTGGGAGAGGCTGTGTCCTTCACCTTTCCGAACTTGTCGAGAATCTGATCTATGCGTTTTACAAGGTGTGGAAATGTGGCAACATCCTGTGCCAGTGCGTTAAGCTGTATGTAGCATGGCACTTCGCCTTCCTCGTCTGTTGACTTGTTGAGGAAGGTTACAATCTTGCAGATGGTGTCGAGTGAACGTTGCAGGTCGAAGAGTTCTTTCTCTTCGAGGAAGGTGTTCTCAATGCGTATTCGCTTCAACGACGGGCGTACGTCGTAGAAGTTCTGGTCGGGAAACTCTTCCTCTTTCAGTATGCGAATAAACTCTGTGGTTTGTCTTATCTGACGCTTGATGTTGGTGTAGTTTGACGAAAAGGACATCTCGTCCACTCTTTGTTGTCCGAGCGGACAGAGACAGAGTTCCTTCAAGTCGTTGCGCACGACATCAAACGATATCTTCTGTTCAAATGTATTTGGATAAATCATGTGTTGCTGTTACGTGTGACTTTGTTTTGGCGGTGTGACGACTGCGCATGGGCTTACATTCCCAGTTCGTCCTTGAGGAACTGGGCTGTGACGCCTTTGCCCGCCTTGACTATTTCCTCTGGTGTGCCTACTGCCATCACCTGTCCACCGTTGCGTCCTCCTTCCGGTCCCATGTCGATGATGTGGTCGGCGAGTTTTATGACGTCGAGATTGTGCTCAATGACAATCACGGTGTTGCCCTTGTCAACAAGTTTCTGCAGTACGCCCATCAGCACGCGTATGTCCTCGAAGTGAAGACCTGTGGTAGGCTCGTCGAGTATGTACACGGTTTTGCCTGTGTCTCGTTTGGAAAGTTCGGTGGCAAGCTTCACGCGCTGGCTTTCACCTCCAGAGAGTGTGGATGAAGGCTGGCCGAGTTTGATGTATCCAAGTCCTACGTCCTGAATGGTCTTTATCTTGTTGAGAATCTGCGGTTGGTTCTCAAAGAACTCAACAGCCTGATTGATGGTCATGTCGAGTACGTCGGCAATGGACTTTCCCTTGAAGCGTACTTCGAGGGTTTCGCGGTTGTAGCGTTTGCCGTGGCAGCTTTCGCAAGGCACGAGTACGTCGGGCAGGAAGTTCATGGCTATGGTCTTGTAGCCGTTTCCTCCACACACATCGCATCGTCCGCCGGCTACGTTGAAGGAGAAGCGTCCTGGTTTGTAGCCGCGCATCTTGCTCTCTGGCAATTCCACGTAGAGTGAACGGATGTCGGAGAACACGCCTGTGTATGTAGCTGGGTTGCTTCGTGGCGTGCGTCCGAGAGGTGACTGGTCAACGTTAACCACCTTGTCGATATATTCAAAGCCCTCAAACGACTTGTAAGGCATAGGGTCTTTGAGTGAGCGGTAGAAGTGTTGCGACAGTATCGGTTGCAGTGTCTCGTTGATGAGAGTCGATTTTCCGCTTCCGCTAACTCCCGTAACGACGGTGAGTGTTCCGAGCGGTATCTCTATGGTTACGTCCTTCAAGTTGTTGCCTGTTGCACCAATTATCTTTATGCTTTTGCCGTTACCCTTGCGGCGTTCGGCAGGAATTTCTATGCGTTCTTCGCCGTTGAGGAACTTGGCTGTGAGTGTGTCGCGCTTGAGCATCTCTTGCGGAGTGCCTTGGAACACCACTTCGCCTCCCTTGCGTCCTGCTTTAGGACCCATATCGACGATGTAGTCGGCAGAGAGCATCATGTCCTTGTCGTGTTCCACCACGATGACGGTGTTGCCCTCGTCGCGCAGAGTCTTCAGCGAGTTGATGAGGCGCACGTTGTCGCGCTGGTGAAGTCCGATGCTCGGCTCGTCGAGGATGTAGAGAACGTTGACGAGCTTTGAACCAATCTGTGTTGCAAGTCGTATGCGCTGGCTCTCACCACCAGACAGACTTACAGAGGAACGGTTGAGGCTTAGATATTCAAGTCCTACGTCGAGAAGGAACTGGAGGCGTGAGCGAATCTCCTTGAGAATCTCGACGGCAATCTTCTGCTGCTTGCTTGACAGGTGCTGCTTCACGTTGCACATCCAATCGTACAGCTCGCGCAGGTCCATGGCTGACAGTTCGGCAATGTTCTTGTCGGCTATGCGGAAATGGAGTGATTCCTCGCGCAGACGTGCGCCGTGGCACATAGGACATACGGTTTCCTTGTCGAAGGAGTCTGCCCATTTCTGTGCTGATGCAGATGTCTCGCTCTCCAGCAGTTGATGTATGTAGCGTGCCAATCCCTCATATTCTGTGTAGAAGTCGCTTGAGGTCTTGACTACGTTTGCCTTTATGCAGATTCGTTCCTGACATCCGAATATTATTTCGTGTATAGCTTCTTCTGGCATTTTGCTTATCGGCGTGTTGAGGTCGCAGTCGTGGCGTGCCAGAACTGCCTCAATCTGCCAGAATATCATGGTGTTCTTGTATTTCCCGATAGGTGCAAGCGCACCGTCGCGAACAGACAGACTGTGGTCGGGAATTATCTTTGTCTCGTCGATGAGATTCACGGTTCCGAGACCCTTACATTGCGGACATGCTCCCTGAGGAGAGTTGAACGAGAAATTGTTTGGGGCTGGGTCCTGATAGCAGATTCCTGTAGTAGGGCACATGAGACGCTTGGAGAAGTGCTTCAATGCGCTGTTCTGAAACTCTTTGCCGCCAGTATGTGTCTCGGCATCCTTGTCGAGTACCATAATCTGTCCTTCACCGAGCTGCATGGTTGTGGCAAGGCTTTTGCGCAGACGTTCGGTATCTTTTGCGCTGACAGCCAGCTTATCTACCACAACTTCGATGTTGTGTGTCTTGTAGCGGTCGAGTTTCATTCCAGCTTCGACCTCGACTATTTCGCCATCGACTCTTGCCGTAAGGTAACCTTTCTTGCGTATGTTCTCAAAGAGTTCGCGGTAGTGTCCCTTTCGACTGTTGACGAGTGGTGCGAGTATGTATATCCTTTTCCCGTCGTAGTTCTTCAGCAGCAGGTCGAGAATCTGTTCTTCGGTGTATTTCACCATCTTCTCGCCAGACTCGTAGCTGTAGGCTTCGCCTGCACGGGCAAAGAGTAGACGAAGGTAGTCGTACACTTCTGTCACCGTGCCGACAGTTGAACGAGGATTCTTGTTTGTGGTTTTCTGTTCGATGCTGATTACCGGGCTGAGACCTGTAATCTTGTCCACGTCGGGGCGTTCCATGCCTCCGAGGAAGTTGCGCACGTAGGCGGAGAATGTCTCTATGTAGCGTCGCTGTCCTTCAGCAAAGATAGTGTCGAAAGCAAGAGATGACTTACCGCTTCCGCTGAGTCCTGTGAATACGGTAAGACTATTGCGAGGAATGGTTACGTCCACGTTCTTGAGGTTGTGGACTCTTGCCCCTTCAATCTCTATATTGTTGTTGCTCATCCTAATAACTTGTTACAATTCTTTTACCTTGTTCGTGTTTTAGTTGTCTGAATGCTCGGATGTCTCGTTGAATCCCTTGATGACATTGATGGTAATCTTTTTCTTGTAGTTCACCCCGTCGCTTCCCTTTGCTTCAAGGTTGAGAAAGTATGCACCATCTTTCACGTAGTCTCCTCCGTAGCGTCCGTCCCACAGGTCGATGTAGTATGTGCCGTTCTCTGTGTAGCCTCCGTTTGTCCCGTTTACGCTCTTGCTTGCCATCTTCTTGCCCCAGCGGTTGAAAATTGCAGCCTCGAGCTTGACGATAGACTTGCATGATACGCGCAGAACATCGTTCTTTCCGTCGCCGTTTGGCGAGAAAGCGTTAGGGCATGTGAGTTCCGACTCGCTGATGGTGATGGTGAAGGCATCGTATTCACATTCGTCGGTAGCATCGCTCTCCGGATTGTGGTATGTGACATACAGCTTCACTTCATAGCTGCCAGACTGGGTGAGAGTGTATGACGTGGATGCGTCGTAGCGGGTAAGCAGTGGTGTGGAAGAACCTTGCTGAGTGAGCGAGATTCTCCATTCGCATGTTGCTTCCCACGGCTCCGGCAGACTGAGTCCTGCATCGCAAACAATGGTTAGCGGTGCCTGTGCAGTCTGTGAGTCGCCTGCATTCATGGTGACAGAGTCTTGAGTCTCCGTCGATGCATCAATGTATTGTATGGTAGGAGTTGCTGTTTGTGCAAATAAAGAATTTGTGAGTAAGAAGAAGCACAAAGCGGCGAGGAAATTTGATAATTTATTTTCCGTCATTATGAAA
The DNA here is from genome assembly GCA_017450985.1 of Bacteroidaceae bacterium. Lineage (GTDB taxonomy): Bacteria > Bacteroidota > Bacteroidia > Bacteroidales > Bacteroidaceae > Minthosoma. The sequence goes on along the minus strand of JAFSSN010000032.1, from coordinate 12,320 downwards.
AATCTTTTTTTATTTTGCGCAAATTTAGTTATTCTATACGATAAAAATACTCGAAAACAGCAATATTTACATCTTTTAAAAATTATATACTACGCTGAGTGTGGAAAATTTACTAATTTTGTACATTGATTTAGTATATGGGATAAAAATTCAAGCAATGAAAAAGATATTCTTTCTACTACTTGTCGTGCTGATGAGTGGTTCGATGCACGCACAACAGAACATATTTTCGCATAAGGTGAAGGTGGGGGAGACGCTTTACAGTATATCGCAGACTTATGGCGTCAGTGTGAATGACATTAAGAAGCAAAACGGAGGACTGACGGACAATATCGTGGCTGGTCAGGTTATCAGCATCCCGCAGTCGGCTACGGGTGAGATTCACCATACCATTCAGGCTGGTGAGACGCTCTATTCTATTTCCAAGAGATACAACGTGACATCTAAGGTCATTACAGATGCCAATCCTGGACTGTCGGCATCAAACTTTAAGACTGGTACGCTTATAGTCATTCCGCGCGGAGTGTATGCTACGGCTGCCCAGCAGGCTGTCGATGTGGCTTCGCCAAAGGAGCGTAAGGGCTACAAGTCAACGCACGTGGTGCAGAAGAAGGAAACGGTATATTCTATATGTAAGCAATATGGTGTGGCACAGCACGAGCTTATCAAGGCTAATCCTGCCTTGAAGGAAGGAAAGCTGAAGAAGGGCATGACGCTCAACATTCCTTACCCTTCAAGCGAGCGTTATGTGTTGCCTACCGACAGCGAGGTGTTCCGTGTATTGTCTGACCAGAAGAGCAGTACGCGCTACAATGCTGTGAACGTGGCTGTCATTCTTCCTTTCGGACTTGACGCACAGAAGAGAACTGCTGAGTCGGCTAAGATGGTGGACTTCTATCGTGGTTTCCTCATGGCGGTTGATTCGTTGAAGAACAGCGGTACGAGCGTTAACGTGTATGCCTATGATGAGGGTGCTTCTGTCTATACGGCTCTTTCACAGCCTGAGATGAAGAACATGCAACTCATTGTCGGTCCGGCAAAGGCAGAGCACATAGATGCTGTGGCTCAGTATGCCCACAACAACAACATTATGAATGTCATCCCTATGTCGGCAAAGGAAAATGCGGTGAACAACCACAAGACTTCTTTCCAGGTTAATTCTCCGCAGAACTATACTTACAGCTTTGTGTATGAGAAGTTCCTTGAACTGAACTCAAACGTGAACATCATCTTTGTGGCAATGAGCGACAAGAGTGATAATGCCGACTACGTGTGGGGATTCAAGAAATATCTTACGATGAAGAACAAGTCGTTTGAACGTATCTCGTTTGCCGAGATGAACAATGTGGCCAAGCACCTCAAGAAAGGTGTGAAGAATGTGTTCATCCCTTCGTCAGGAAGTACACGTGCATTCGAGATGCTTACGGCAGAGTTGGATAACCTTGCCTTGTCGGACAGCTATGACATTTCGTTGTTCGGATACCCTGACTGGCAGACGTTTGTGGATAAGAACGAGAAAAGTCTTGACAAGTATAAGGCTTCGTTCTATACTACTTTCTTCAGCGATGCTTCTGCCCACAGGGTTGCTTCGTTCAACTATCGTTATCGTACGATATTCAAGAAGGCACAGCTTGCAAGCTGTCCTAAGTTCGGTGAACTGGGCTACGACATAGGTGCATTCTTCGTGAAAGGACTCCATGACTATGGTGCTGCGTTCAACGAGAATGTGGAGAAGGTGAAATACGAGTCATTGCAGAATCAGTTCCACTTTGTTCGTAAGAATAACTGGAGTGGATTTGAGAATACTGTGGTGATGTTCATCCAGTATAAGGGCAACGACTTGATTGAGATTAAACGCTACGAATAATGGTGATTGTGAATAAAGGTAAGATGAGAAAACTGCTTTTTGCGTCGGCGCTTTTATGCTGCATAAGCCATTTGCATGCGCAGGTGGGCGAGAAACGCTACGATTTTTCGGTGGGCGGCTCTCTGGGATATACGTTCAACAGGATGGATTTCCAGCCGACGGTGAAGCAGACGATGAAGAACGACATGGCATTCGGTTTTGCCACGCGATATGTATGTGAGAAGTATTTCACGGCTATATGTGCTGTGCAGGCAGAGGTGAACTATTGGAACCTGGGATGGAAGGAACTTATTGACGACGGCTCGGGTAACACCTATATGCGCAATCTCTCATACGTTCAGGTGCCGCTGCTGATGCAGATGGGTTGGGGACGTGAGCGACGCGGTGCAAAGTTCATCTTTGAGGCAGGTCCGCAACTTGGCTATTATCTCGGCGGCTCGGATGAGCGCGGAGGTGGTGTGTGGGATGTGTCTCATCGTCCTAACAAGGTGACGCATCAGTATGACCACGAGCCTGACAATAAGTTCGACTACGGTATAGCCGTGGGTGCTGGACTGGAACTGAGTACGGCATTGGGACATATCCAGCTTACAGGACGCTATTACTATGGTTTGGCGGATATTTACGACAATAGTAAGAAGGGATTCTTCGGACGTTCTGCCAACCAGACGATATATGCAAAGATTACCTATTTGTTTGACATTGTAAAGACCAACAACCCAAGTATTAAGTAAGAATCAGGTGATGATAAATAAAAGGATAGTTTGTTCGGCGGTGTGTGGATTGCTCATGGCTTTGTCGGCGTGGGCACGTTCTCCGATGTCGGTCGATTCTGTCATTGCGCAGAGGATGCACGAGAGAAACATACCTGTTCTGGACGGCAATAGTGTGAAGTTTTTCTATAACGGACACGATAAGTTTGTCGATTTGTTTGAGGCTGTGCGCGGAGCAAAGTCTTCCATCCACTTGGAGTACTTTAATTTCCGCAATGATTCAATCGCAGGACTCCTTTTCAAGTTGCTTGCAGAGAAGGCAAAGGAGGGAGTTGAGGTGAGAGCCATGTATGATGACTTCGGCAATTGTTCCAACAATTCGCCTATCAAGAAGGCTATGCATGACTCGATACGTGCCACGGGAGTGAATCTCGTGAGGTTCGACCCGATACGTTTTCCGTGGGTCAATCATATCATTCCACGCGACCATCGTAAGATTGTGGTTATTGACGGGCGCATTGCCTACACGGGCGGCATGAACGTGGCAGACTATTATATAGAAGGTATTCCGGGCATTGGCGACTGGCATGACTTGCATTTCCGCATTGAGGGACCTGCTGTAGAAGAGTTGCAGAAAGTGTTCTGTAATATGTGGCGAAAGGCAACAAAGGAAAATCTGCTGGGAAAGGATAAGTATTTCCCGAAAGCGGAGATTGCCGGTGACAAGCGTCTGGCGATAATCGACCGTGCGAGTGGTAAGACATCAGATTCGATGCGCGACCTCTATGCCACAATGATAGATGCTGCACACGTTAGCATCAAGATAATCAACCCTTACTTCGTGCCTACTCACAGAGTGCGCAAGGCTTTGAAGCGTGCCATAGACAGGGGAGTGAAGGTCGAGATTCTTGTTTCGGCTCGAGGTGACATACCTATGACTCCGCAGACGGCGCAGTATGTTGCCAACAACTACATGAAGCGCGGGGCTACGGTGTATCTCTTTGAAGGCGGGTTCCATCACACAAAGATGATGATTGTTGACGACGTGTGCTGTACAGCAGGGTCGGTCAATCTTGATTCGCGAAGTCTGCGTTGCGACTATGAGATAAATACTCTTATTCTCAACAAGGAGGCGACGCGTCAGCTTATTGAGCATTTCGAACAACAGAAGAAGCATGCCTTCGTGATGTATAAAGGGTGGTGGACTGAGCAGTCGTTCGGACACAGGTTTCAGGGATGGCTCGGCAATGTGCTTACGCCTTTCCTATGATGAAGAAAATTATATTGTGATATGCTAAGACGTATATTCATATTGGCAGCCTTGATGATGTCGTTACATGTCATGGCGCAGCAGGCACCGAAACGTGAGTTCCGCGGTGCTTGGATTCAGTGTATCAATGGACAGTATATAGGCAAGTCCATGGCAGAGATTCGTGATATGCTGTCCACTCAGCTTGACCAGTTGTATGTGGCAGGCATTAATGCCATATTCTTTCAAGTGCGTGCCGAGGGCGATGCGCTATATCAGTCGCATCTTGAGCCGTGGAGCCGTTACCTTACCGGTGTGCAGGGACAGGGACCTGACGACGGCTGGGACCCTTTGGAATGGATGGTGGACGAATGTCATCAGCGTGGCATGGAGTGCCATGCGTGGATAAATCCTTACCGCGCTAAGACGAAGGGAACGGTGCAGCTTGACAGTAAGCATGCGGCTGTACAGCATCCGGAACGTGTGTTCCAATATGGCGACCTTCTCATATTCAATCCTGCTATTGAGCGCAACCGTATGTACACTTGTATGGTTGTTGAGGATATCCTGAAACATTACGATGTGGACGGCATACATATTGATGACTATTTCTATCCTTATCCTGCCGACGGTGAGGAGATTCCTGATGAGGCTTACTTCCAACGTTCGCCTCGCGGATTCAAGAATATAGAGGATTGGCGACGCGATAATGTGAACATGCTCGTGCGTAATCTTCATGACATTATTCATGACATAAAGCCTTTGGCTAAGTTCGGCGTGTCGCCTTTCGGCATCTACCACAACAGCGAAACTGGTAAGAGTAACCGCGGAGGCAGTGCCACGTCGGGACTCCAGAACTATGACCAGCTTTATGCTGACGTTATTTTGTGGCAGCGTGAAGGATGGGTTGATTACACTATTCCGCAGATATATTGGAATGTGGGCAACAAGGCTGCTGACTATGCTGTGCTTTGTAGGTGGTGGAACAACTACTGCAATGACCGTCCACTTTTCATCGGACAGGATGTTGACCGTACTGTGGCAGGTGTTGATCCTGCTGATTCTACGCGTAATCAGCAGATGCTCAAGTTGGACATACAGCGTGGGTTGAGTAACGTGCAGGGTAGCTGTATGTGGTATGCTGCTGCGGTGGCAAATGACAACGGCGGTTATCGAACGGTGTTGGAGGAGAAGTATCATCGTTATCCGGCTCTGCAGCCGCTCATGAAGTTTATAGATGCCAAACCTCCAAAGCCAGCACGTCATCTGCGTTTTGTTACAAAGAACTCGCGTGTATATCTCGTTTGGGATGCCCCGAAGGCAAAGAAACTGGAAGACATGGCATGCCAGTATGTGGTTTACAGATTTGCACACGGCGAGAGAATAGATATTGAAAATCCTGAGAATATAGTTGATATTACTCCTCGTGCAATGAACGAAGGCGGCTCTGTGGAGCTTGAGGGCGATTGCTCTGGATATACGTATGTGGTCACTACTCTCGACAGATTGGGCAATGAGTCAAAGGGTGTAATGATGAGGTTGTAGCATACGTACCATGCCTTATACATGGCGCATGTTCTAAAAAGCAGATATTCAATATCGATTATTTTTGATGCTTTAGACGTATTTGATGCATCTTTCTGTGCTATAGCTTGAGTTGAAGTTCGCTATGCTACAAAGTGCTTGTGCAAAGATTTGCTTCAAAGATACACACGAAAACATCAAAAGTTAATTGATAGAATACGCTTGAGAATATTTTTACGGTGCTTGAACGGTTTACTAATGGTGTTCTTATGAAATGCCAATCGTTCAAGCATCGTTTTTTTTATTGCTGTATTGACTCTTGTGCAGTCGAAAGGCTGTACTTTCGTGTTGTAATGATATCGTTAGCGTGTCGTAATCATAATACTTGTTAGAACGAAATAAACGCCATGGCCAAAAAGATTTAGTGGACAAAAAAAGCCATATAGAATGATTACATGGCAAAATAAAAGCGGACTTCAAAAGATGAAGTCCGCTTCGAATTATAAAAGATGTTGTGTGATTACTTCTTGAGTGGAAGACCAAGTTCGTGCCAGCAGTCAACGAGGATGGAAACGCAACGGTCAACCTGCTCCTTAGTGTGAGTAGCCATGAGGGCAACGCGCACGAGAGTGTCCTGAGGAGCACATGCTGGTGGAATAACTGGGTTGATGAATACACCCTTGTCGAATGCAAGCTTTGTAACCTCGAAAGTCTTGATTGCATCACGCACGTAGAGTGGGATGATAGGGCTTTCTGTGTCGCCGAGCTCGAAACCTGCCTGCTTGAACTGCTCGAGAGCGTAGTTTGTGATGTCCCAAAGGTGCTGCTGACGCTCTGGCTCTGACTGTAGGATGTGAAGTGCCTCGAGAGCTGCTGCTGTAGCTGCAGGGGTGTTACTTGCTGAGAAAATGTATGTACGTGAAGTGTGACGCACGAGGTTGATAGTCTCCTTGTCGGCAGCAATGAATCCGCCGATAGATGCGAGAGACTTAGAGAATGTACCCATGATGAGGTCAACATCGTCTGTCACACCGAAGTGGTCGCAAGTACCGCGTCCGTTACGTCCGAATACTCCGAGACCGTGTGCCTCGTCAACCATGATTGAAGCGTTGTACTTCTTCTTCAGTTCTACAATCTGTGGAAGCTTTGCAAGGTCGCCTTCCATAGAGAAAAGTCCGTCAGTAACGATGAGCTTGATAGCTTCTGGCTGGCAACGCATGAGCTGACGCTCGAGGTCTTCCATGTCGTTGTGCTTGTAGTGGAAGAACTGTGACCATGACAAACGGCGTCCGTCAACGATAGATGCGTGGTCGCGGTCGTCACCGAGAATGTAGTCATTGCGTCCTGTGAGACAAGATACGACACCTGAGTTTACGGTGAAACCTGTTGAATATACAAGTGCTTCGTCTTTTCCTACGAACTCTGCAAGTTCATGCTCCAACTGTACGTGGAGGTCGAGTGTTCCGTTGAGGAATCTTGAACCTGCGCAACCAGTACCATACTTTTGGATTGCCTTGATGGCGGCGTCACAGATGCGCTTGTCGTAAGTGAGTCCCATGTAAGAGTTAGAACCGAACATGAGCACTTTCTTACCGCTCATCATCACCTCTGTGTCCTGGTGACTGTCAATTTCTCTGAAGTAAGGATATACACCAGCCTCCATATATTTCTGAGGCTCTCTGTACTTACTTGCTCTTTCTTGTAATAAACCCATAATCAATTTTAGTACGCACTCATAACCAACTTTCCCTTTGCAGTTTTTTTGTGCAGAGAGAGAGTTTACGGAAGAATGCGTTTATAAGTTTTTTTATTATCTATTTCTAAATTTTAATTGTCTCCAATTAGGCTGCAAATTTACCAAAAAAAACTTGTTGAGAGTAGCTATCTTGTTAAAAAAATGATTTTATGGTAAAAAGTAATGTTCCATATGTCTTGTTTGTATCGGAAAATAGTATTTTTGCATTGCAATTTAATTGATAATTCAGAAAGTATTCATTTGTATCTATGTGTGATCGTAAAAGAATAATATTTGTTGTTAATCCTATTTCTGGGACGTCGGGTAAGAAACGCATACTGCAATTGTTGGAGAAACTTCTTGATAGGGATAAGTATGACAGCGATGTGGTCGTGACAAAATATCAGGGTCATGCCACAGAGATAGCGAGAGCTGCTGCCAATCAGGGTGTGGATGTTGTGTGTGCCATTGGCGGAGACGGAACTGTGAACGAAACAGCTCGTGCTTTGGTACATACTCCTACTGCACTTGCTATCATACCATGCGGCTCGGGCAACGGACTTGCCCGTCACTTGCATATACCTATTGACCCTCTCGGAGCTATACGTATCCTTAACGAAGGACATATTATTCCTATGGATTATGGACTTGTGAATGAATATCCTTTCTTTTGTACCTGTGGCGTCGGATTCGACGCTTTCATTTCCAAACGTTTTGCCGAGGCGGGCAAGCGAGGACCGTTGACTTATATAGAAAATGTGCTTCAGACGGGATTGCAGTACAATCCTGAGACTTATGACCTGGAGATAGAGGACGGCGCAAACAAGGTTGCTTCCTACAAGGCTTTCCTTATATCTTGTGCCAATGCGTCACAGTATGGCAACAATGCCTATATAGCACCACAGGCATCGGTGCGTGACGGTTTGCTTGACGTAACCATCATTGAGCCGTTTAAGGCTATTGATGCCCCAGCCATCTCTTTCCAGCTGTTCAACGGTACGCTTGACAAGAACAGCCGAATAAAGACATTCAGGTGTAAGAAGCTGCATATTCACAGGCAGGACAGGGGAGTGATTCATTATGACGGCGACCCGATAGATATGGGAAAGGATATTGATGTGGAGATTGTGCCAAAGGCTCTTATGTGCGTGGCTTCGAATGAGGAGGGAGTGACGGGCGCAGCAACCAATATACAGAACTTTATTGCTGAGCATTTCAATGAAATGTATCTTCGTTCAGAGCAGTTACTCCAAAGAAACATCATTATGACGCAGCGTTTCTCTAAACTCAACAATGACATTATTCGTAAGCTTTCTGGACGGAAGAAATAACATTTGTAGGATGGCTTGAAGATGTTTGAACGCAGTTAAGTGTAAATCGTTCTTCGTTTTAAGCCTTGCAGACATGAGGCATTATGGATGGCGAGATGCTTTTTATGATGGATGTTGATGCATGGTGCTTTTATGGACGATTAGAAAACCGCAGTGGTTCTATGATATAAGAAAGAAATAAAAAAGGTGCAACTATTCGTTTGCACCTTTTTTATTTCTGTTGTCATTCATGTCACCGTGCGGGCCTTTTCCTTGGCGGCGCATAGGCGAAATGCGACGTATAGCCTCCATTTGGAATTTCTTTAATGCGTGTCTTACGGCAGCAACCTTCTTCCATGTTAGGACGGAGTGGAATTTCTTGTAATATGTCTGCTCTATTTTGTCATTCTCAATGTTTGCATCGAGTGACTTTGTGACAATTTTCTCGTAGTCGTTTTCTGTCAGATCCTTGTAGTTCTTGCTGCAGAAGAGCTTTCTTTCTTGCTCTCTCACCTTGCGCTGTGCTTCCATCATCTCGTGCAGGAGAGGGAAGAGTTTCTGCGCTTCTTGTGGTGTGAGGTCTGCCTCCTTTGTAACGAAGTCCTCCAGCGTCTTCTTGAATAACTGTGGTGAGAATTCTCTCTTAGGAGCATCTTCGCCCTTTTCCCCCTTGAGAGGTGGCTGCGCGAAAGAACTTACGCACAGAAACGCGAAAGCGATATATAGTAGTAAATGTTTCATATTTTATCTAACGATTTATGGTTCTTGTATCTTATGGGTGAAGTAGTGGGTACGTGCGTATGCCGTTAGTTGGCATAGTCCTCTTCAAGGTAGTCGTACACGTCCTGTACGCCGACGAGTGAATAGTCGAGCACATCCTCCTCGTAAGTGCGTGCATTGCTTTCGCTCATAATCTCCGTCTTGTCAACCTTTGCTATTGCAGTGTTGTCGTTTGAAACATTGTTGTCCAGGATGTTTACGGCCATGAAGATGACGGCAACGCATGCTGCAACACTTACCAATCCATATAGTGGCTTTCTTATACTTAAGAGTGTTGAATGTTTAGTGTCTTTAGCGGCAATGACTTCAACCTCTCCTTTGTCGATATTTTGCATAGTCCTCTGGCAGAGGGTGTCAAAATAACCTTCCGGAACTTTGAAGACCTCAGGTCTCCTTAGTTTGTTTATGTCATTTGTTACAGTCATATTTCTTTTTTTTATTTATGACTAATAATGTGTGCAGTAGTTTAAACGTAATATGCTATTATTTTTATTTAGATGATTGTGGCTTATAGGCTTATAACTCTTTAGCCTTGACATAAGCGGATATTTTCTGCACGGCAATGTGGTATGAAGCTTTCAGTGCACCTACGCTTGTGCCAGTGATTTCAGCCATTTCCTCGTATTTCATCTCTTCGTAATATTTCATTGTGAATACCGCCCTCTGCTTGTCCGGCAATGTGTTTATTGCTTCTTGCAGTATAATCTGTGTCTCGTCGCCGTCGAAGTATTCGTCGCTTTCGAGAGTGTTCGCTATTCCGTCGTCAATGTCGTCGATGGATAACTGTGCTTTTTTCTTGTTGAGAAATGTTATGCTTTCGTTGTAGGCTATTCTGTAAAGCCATGTGAACAGCTGCGAGTCCCCCTTGAACGTTGCAATGCTGTTCCATACTTTCAAGAATACGTTCTGAAGTACGTCGTCGCTGTCGTCGTGATCGACAACCAAATGACGGATCTGCCAGTACAGTTTTCTGCTGTATTGGTTGACCAATTCTTCAAATGCTGCCCTTCGAGTCTTTTCGTCTTGAAGGCGTGCAATCAATTCGCTCTCGTCGTTATTGTACATTTGGTTAAGTCGTAGTATTTGGCTTTTGTGTTTACTTCCTTTGAACGTTGTTGCTGCGTAATATGCTTAAAAATAGAAGTGTGGGCACAATTCCGCGTCCACACTTCTGTTTATGCTATGTCGTTACGCATGAAATATAACAATGTTTCTTGCGTATTTTACTTCAGACAGACTTTACGTACAACCTTGCCCACCTTAACGATATATACACCGCTTTGCAGATTGCTGAGGTCGATGTTCTTGCTTGGGCTGTCAATCTTCATGCTGAACACCTTCGTTCCTGTCAGGCTGTAGATCTCAAGCGTCATATTCTCGCCGTTAATGACGTGAAGCGTTGACTCTGTTACTGTGAAACTAACAGGCTGAGCGTCCTGCTCTGTTAATGTAGGCGCAGTTGTTTCTGTTGCCATTGCAGGAGTTGCTGTGAGCATCAAGACTGCAATAGCGATTATGGATAGTATGTTAAGTGAAGATTGTTTCATAAGACATTTCTCATTTTAATGTTAAGTGCTGCAAATATATTGTATTTATTTCAATTGAACAAACTTTTATAAAATATTTTTGGAAAAAATACGTTGCGGCACCAAAGCGTCGTGAAATAATGTCTGCGTCATGTGCTTGGACCATGCTTACTTGCATGATTTAAAGCTTGATGCACATGTTTTCTTTTGCAAGTATGGTGTTGGGGAAGATGTCCTGACACTCTTTCAAGAGCTCTTCTTCCTGCTCATATCTTGCAGAAAAATGACCTATTACCAGTTGCTTTGCTTCGGAAAGACGTGCCATCTCTGCAGCCTGTGCGGTGGTGGAGTGGTAGGTCTTCTTGCTCAGTAGCTCATGCTCCTTCTTGAATGTTGCTTCGTGATAGAGCAAATCCACGCCTTTCAGCAGTTCTGCATTTGAAGGCTTGAACATGGTGTCGGAGCAATAGGCATAACTTCTTGTCGGATCGGCTGGTGTAGTGAGCAGATGGTTCGGTATAACCTCGCCGTCTGGCATCGTGAAGTCCATTCCCGCCTTGATGTTATTGATGTAGCAGACGGGTATGTTGAAAGCGTCAATGGCGTCGCGCCGAATGTGACGCATGAGCTGTTTTTCCTTGAAAAGGTATCCGCAGCATGGAATACGATGCTTTAGCGGAATGGTTTCCACCGTCACGGAACGGTCGTCATAGATTACAGCATTGCTCTTTGCATCAATCTCATGCAACTCGACAGCGTAACTTAGGTTGTTGCAGAAGAAGTTAATCTGTGGCTGAAACAAGTCTTTTAACGGAGCGGGTCCCCAGACATGAAGCGTAGCAGTACGACCAAGCAGGGAGAATGTGGATATGAGTCCTATGAGTCCCAGGCAATGGTCACCGTGAAGGTGGGTTATGAATATGTTGTTGATGTGCGAGAACTTCAGTTTGCTGCGTCTCAGCTGTGTCTGAACACCTTCGGCACAATCAACCATAAACAGTTTCTCACGGATGTTGACCACCTGCGAAGAACAAAAATGATGCGGAGTCGGCAAAGCCGCTCCGCATCCCAATATAGTTATTTCAAATTTCTCCAAAATAAACTGTCTTGAATTACTTCTCCTCCATCTTAGCCTTGAGAGCTGCGAGAGCGTCGAGGTCACCGAGAGTAGTTGAAGCTGCAACGTTCTTGATCTGTGGAGCTGCCTCCTTAGCTGGACGGCCTTCCTTAGCAGGACGAGCTGCCTTCTTAGTAGCCTTAGCCTCTGCACGTGCAACATCTTCGAAGATGCGTGAGTGAGAGAGGATGATGCGCTTAGCATCCTTGTTGAACTCGATTACCTTGAACTCGAGAGTCTCGCCGAGCTGAGCCTGTGAGCCATCCTCCTTAACGAGGTGCTTTGGAGTAGCGAAACCTTCTACACCGCCTTCGAGAGAGATAACTGCGCCCTTGTCGAGAACTTCGATGATCTTACCCTCGTGAACAGTGTCCTGACCGAAGATAGTCTCGAACTTGTCCCATGGGTTCTCCTCAAGCTGCTTGTGACCGAGAGAAAGACGACGGTTCTCCTTGTCGATGTCGAGAACCTGAACCTCGATCTGTGCGCCAATCTGAGT
>JAFSSN010000031.1 GCA_017450985.1 Bacteroidaceae bacterium | reverse complement strand
GCACCTTCTCCCAAGGGAAGAACGTGATGCCGTCCTGCTCGTATGGCTCACGACCAAAATGGCCGTAGGCGGCAGTGGGAAGGTAGATGGGGTTCTTCAGGTGCAGCATCTGTTCAATGCCCCACGGCGAGAGGTCGAAGCGTTCCTTTACGAACTCGCCCAAGTCTTCCACCTCGCCGCTGTTCGTTCCGAAGTCGTTCACGTAGATGCTCACAGGCTCGGCGACACCGATGGCATAGCCCAGCTGTATCTCGCACTGGCGGCACAGTCCGTTGGCGACAAGGTTCTTGGCGATATAGCGGACTGCGTAGGCTGCGCTGCGGTCAACCTTGTCACTGCTCTTGCCAGAGAAGGCCCCCCCGCCATGACAGGCATAGCCTCCGTAGGTGTCAACGATAATCTTGCGTCCTGTGAGGCCGGTATCTCCTGCGGGGCCTCCGATGACGAACTTTCCCGTCGGGTTGATGTGGTATATAATACGGTCATTGAACAGTCGTAACACATTCTCGTCCTTTATCTTTGCCTTGACATAGGGAATAAGAATGGTTACAACATCATATACAATCTGTTCTCGCATTGACTTTTCCGAACCGAAATCGTCATGCTGCGTACTCACAACGATGGTGTCTATCCGCTGCGGCAGTCCGTGGCTGTCATACTCCACCGTCACCTGACTCTTCGCATCAGGTCTGAGGTAGCGCATCAGCTTGCCTTCCTTGCGTATCTCGGCAAGGCACTTCACGATGAGCGTCGCCAGATAGTGGGCTACGGGCATATAGGTGTCCGTCTCGTCGGTGGCGAAGCCGAACATCAAGCCCTGGTCGCCCGCTCCCTGCTTGCGCCCAAGCTCCGATGTTGTTCCACGGTCAATGTCCTGTGACTGCTCATGGATGGCGCTCAGAATACCGCAGCTGTCGGCCTCGAAGCCGTACTCCGGCTTGGTATATCCAATATCGCGGATGGTCTTGCGCACCACGGCGGGAATATCCACGTAGGCACTGCTCTTGACCTCTCCTGCCACTACCACCTGTCCCGTTGTCACCAGCGTCTCTACCGCCACATGGCTCTCGCGGTCTTGCTGAAGGAATGCGTCGAGGATGGCATCACTCACCTGGTCCGAAATTTTATCAGGATGCCCCTCGCTTACTGATTCTGATGTAAATAAATAACCTTTCTTACTCATAATATTTTTATTTTGTTGTTTTGCTTTTATATTGTGCAAATGAAGTCTGAAAATCTGTGTTGCATATTCTCTGAATATCCTCCTTGCTCATCTTTGCCCAGCAGTCTTTACAATAGGTATACTCTCCCATAATGTCACCACCATAGTTTAACGACATACCTACAGGTATTCCACATGATTTGCAGCGGCAATCACATTTACCTATGTATTTCGCAAATGCGATTGCAACATCCCACCCATCAGAAAACGTAGGATGACCAAATGCCAACCCTGCCCTCATCTTTGCATTAAGCAAGTCTTCATCAGTTAATTCGCTAACGTTCATACTCTTATTCGTTTATTATTTCCTTGTATGGCAAGCACTGCTTCACGAAGTCCAGCAAATTCGCCATCTTTGACTTCAACACCAACAAATCAAACTCGCTGATTACCTCGTCAAGGTCGGCACTCAAACATTCCGTTAGGTCATTGTAATGAGTAGGACTGCTGATGTCGTTTGTGTCACGCCACCAGCTTACCTCGCGGATAATTGCTTCACAGACCTTCTTCTAAATCTTTTACTTTCATATACCACTCATTTATAAGGATTATTTCTTTTTGTTACCTCAATTGCCAAGCCCATAGGGATAAGTCCACGATAGTCAAACATAGTCTTATTGAGCCAATCTGTCACAGATGCTGCCGAATCAGGATTGGAAGCCAAATATTCATTTATCAAATGTTTGTATTTACACCTTTCATCTTCGGTCATTGACTCCATCGTGCGGAGATAAGGCCTGCAACATTCAATGCTCCCATATTCATCAAAATCGTAGTAATATACCGTTTCAGGATTTATGTTTATTTCTGTTATTCTACTATCACCATGCCTGTTATCAGTACATATTACCCCATACGGAAAATAACCACAAAGGGCTTTCAACAACAATTCTTTTTCTTCCTGTTTCATATCTATTCTTTGATTTTTACCACTCAAAACCGCTCAAGTGGATAATCTGTCGGTCATACCTTTCGTTTACTTCTTGCATCTGCTTACTTGCCGACATGTCCTCCTTCATCTGTTTCAGCCGTTCATCATCGGCAAACATCATGCCGAGGAAGAACCACGAAAGCGGATTTGCTAACCCATCGAAATGATGGATGTCATCAGGAGGAGAGACAGGAACGGGTCGGCTTTCTTGTTTGGCTGTCTGATATTTCGTGGAACCACCAAGAGGCTGTTCCGCTGTTTGAAGCATTTGTTCGTTAATAGCCTGTAGGACTGTCGCTGTTTGTTGCGCGACCTCACTGTTCATCGTCACCCATCGCTCGTACACCCGCTTATATGATGGCGACTCCGCGCAGTGGTAAAGATGCTCTGCCTGACGCTCTGCTTCCACACGATTGTTGTGAGACATTGCGTAACCGCTGTCTATGTGTCGTTCTCCGCTGTACATATTGTTTCTGTTATTTGTCAGAAGTGCAGGAATCGAACCTGCGCCGCTTGTTTGCAATCACGTTGCAATATAGCCGTTTGGTATTCTACATGCTTATTCCCAAATCTTCCCACGCCAACGTGGGCGACCTACCACTGGTCCAACTTCTGATGAATTGGCAGGCAGACCACACTCTGTTACCATAGTCAGACACTTAGTCCACTCTTTAGGCTTGGACGAGTCCAATTTAAGTGCCTGTTGTGGTCTGAGAGCTGTTTACCGTATTGAAATTCTTGCAAGAATCCTGTTCAGAGAGTCGCACTCTGTTTCATCCTTTCGGAACAGCATCATCTTCAATGCTTAACAGGGAATTCAATCTCAACTTAGGTATCTCCCTTCTGCTCTCTACACATTTATGAGACCCTCGGTAATGCTTCACCGATATTCCTTCACGGTCTTAAGGTATCCTTAGTATTTCCAGATACCATCTCAATTTAGCTCGGTATTGTCCTTACACATTATTGTTTAGTGTTTACAGTATCAATTTTTATTCTGCCATTACCCTTTGTGTACGTTTCCCTTGACAGCTACACATCCATACGTTAAGTAGGGTATTGAAGGATTTCCACCGAATTTGGAAGATTCTACTATGGGATTTCTCGCCATAGCATTCTTGCCTGCCAATTTATGTAATTCTCTCAAAGAACGCATCTTTTCTGTTTTCTTTTTGCAAAGGTACGAATAATATGCCAAATACGCAAATCCTTTAGCAAAAGTTATCAGAGTTACCCTACATTTAGTGTCCGTTAGCACACAATAGCCGTCAATTATGCAATTTTAACACCGAAAAGTATTTATTATCTAAATATTTTATTACCTTTGCAGCAAATTGATAACATTCCACACTTTCATTTCAGGGTAACAGCATGATAGACATTGACGAAATCCTCGCAAGGGAGGATATCGCGGAGAAGATTACCGCACTGAAGGAGCGCACCACAAAGCCCCACGAATGGGCTGTGCTGCGCAAGGACTACGAGCCGCAGCTGCACAAGATTGTCACCGACCAGCAGGGGCGCAAGGACAAGATTCACCGCGACGGCACGAAGGACTGCGCCGCACGGCTGACCGTAGGACTGGAGCGGCTGCTGGCGAAGCGCATGACGGAGTT
>JAFSSN010000030.1 GCA_017450985.1 Bacteroidaceae bacterium | reverse complement strand
TTTCCATCACTTGTCGAATGTCATCCAATGAAAGGTGTTCCACTTTCTTTTTCCAGATGTTGCAGTGCTTGCATTTCGACTGGCAAGCAGTGGTGGCATAAATCATCAGTTGCGACAGCCTCTTGTGTCGAGGGCGCATGACATTGTTCAGATAGAGGCAGCCATTGTAGGCATAATCAAGAATTGAATACATAAAAATTCGTTGCAGTTTACAATTATAAAGTCTGAAACCGCAACGAATGACTGCACGCTTTGGAGGCTATTTCTTGGACATGCCAAGCGGCAATCCGATTACCTCAACTTGCCTTTACTTTCAAGGAATTTAATGAAGGCTTGCCACTGAGCGGCGTTCTTCTTGATGTTGGCTTGCACTTGCTCGTCATTGATGAACTGGATAGGGTAGCAGTCATACAGATAGTACTTGCCGTCATTAACTACCTCTCCGTCCATCTTTCCATAACAGAGAACCAAGTCGTCGAAGATGCGACTGTCCCACAAACCGACAAAACTGCTGATTTCAAACAAAAAGTAATCGCTCAGTTGGATGCCGATTTTGTTGAAGGGTTGCAGACGCTTGTAGAGTGGCTCGTCCTTGTTCACATCGTCCTTGAACCTGATTTCGCGTGTTTTCAAATCGAACCACTCGATATCGTCCTCGGTGAAAAGCACCTTGTATCCTTCTTCTGCCAATTTCGTCGCTGATGAGTCAATGCCGTAAGCATAGAGTTTGTTGAGTTCCACAGGGTCGGTCGTGAAGGGCTTTGCTGGTTCGTAGTCGTCACTGCTACAAGCCGTCATCGTCATGCCGGCGATGGCTGTCGCCATCATCCAAGCGATTGTTTTGAAATTCTTCATCATCTTTTTTAATTTTGAAATGATACACTCTATACTTATATAGTCCGCCGAACCAAGAAAAGACTGCACGGCTACCAGGTAAATCTTATGCCTAAAGGCACTGAGAAGGTGAAGGGATGTTCGGTGCGGTAGGTCTCGATGTCGGTATGCGTCGGGATGAAGTACTGCAGACTTGGCTCAGCGAAAATGCCGATGTGGGGAGTCAGATGGTATTGTATTCCGAGGCCGAAGGTGGTGGAGAACTGCCACGGGGCACGGATGGTAGTCTTGTCGCTGACTTCATACTGACCATGTACGTAATAGTTGGAATACAAGCGGGTATGGACTGGTATTTCCGTCACCAGACCAGTGCTGCCGTAAAGATTCCATGTCCTACCACCATATATGTTGAACACTCCTTTCACAGGTATGCCAAGATAGTGTATCATCTGCCGTTGCTCTATCTTGTTGCCGTCCTCGCCCATCTCAAACGCAGTAGGGCGTTTGCTGTAGTTCAGGCCGGTTTCAACCCCCCAACGATGATTCAGTCTGTATTTAAGGGCCAACGACCAAGTGAACGGCATTAGGTGATGGCTTGTTCGCAGGATTTTGTCATCGCCAGGACGGTCGGCATTGCTCAGCGCAATGCGCATGATGACGCTGCGGGTCTGTTCACTTGCAGCATCGGGGTTGTTGGCCAGATAGACGGCATAGTCGCTCCAGTTGTCGATGCTGCTTGGAATCGTAGGCATCGCACTTGAGTCTGACTGGCCTGGCAATGGCTTGGGCTTGTAAGTGTATGGCTGGTTGTAGCTGTTCCACTTGTCGAACTGCCCTGTGTATGCCAGTTCCAAAGACCATTTCGGAGTATGGCCTGTGACCGTTCTTTCTGGTATCGTGTTCGTGATTTCGTGATGCGGCATTTCCATCTTTCGGACGGTTTGAATCGTGTCTGTCTGTTCCTTGCTCTTGATCGTGTCAGTGACGACATCCTCTTGCGCAATCATATTGGAAAGGGTGTCTGCCATTACAGAATCCGTGGCCTGTGCCATAGCCGATTGCAGCGTGTCTGCGACAGGGATAGTTGCATCTGGCATTGGCAGAGGAACAATCGCGGATTTGTGCGATTGCTTCTTCGGAGATTCATCTGTTTGCAATTTTGTCTTCGCTACAATAGGTTTCTTTTCAATGACAGCGGGAGACGATGGATGCTCACTGTCAAACGCTTTCTTGAACAGAATGAGTGTAAGGGGAACAAGAAGCAGCAAGAGCAAGGCCCAGTATTGCTGCATCATCTTGCGCAACATCTTTTTAGCCCTTGTCAGTTGCGACGATGACGAATGCGGCTCAATGTTCAACAAGGCAGCGATTTCCTTGTGTGTCATGCCTTCAAAGACTGACAAGCGGAACACCTGTCCATAGCCTTCCGGCAGTTTGTCTATCAAACCTATCACCTCGGACAGAGGAACGCCTCTCACATCTTTTTCCTCGGAAAACAGGCGTACGCCGTCATCTTCAGAAGCAAGGAGGTCTGCACCATCCGTTTCTTCGAGTGGAACAGTAGGCAATGCCTTCAAATGGTCCTTGCATTTTGATGCCACATTCCTGACGATGGCCATCATCCAGGACTCAGCACGCCGTGGGTCACGAAGTCTGTCAAACGAAGTGAAGATAATCACGAAAGCGTCGTGAACCACATCTTCAACTGTCTGCTTGTCGCTGATATACCGACGGCATACGCCTCTCATACGATGGGCGTATGCCTCATACAGTTCTCCGAGGGCTTCAGCGTCCCCTTGTCTGCACCGTTCTATCAATCGAACAATCTCCATTGCGAACATAATGTCTCAATATTAATAGTCCGACTTTTACCGAAAGACTGCATGGAATTATCTATTTTTTGCAATTTTTCTGTCTTTCGTGTTACATATGTGATAAATGAAAATGCAAAATTACAATAAGTCATACGAAAACCCCCCGTCGAATTCCCAGAAAAGGATGCAGGGGGTGAAAGTCTGAACAAATGTTCAGAATAATATGGGTTATTACATTTGATACACCCGGCTCAAGCCATCAGAT
>JAFSSN010000029.1 GCA_017450985.1 Bacteroidaceae bacterium | reverse complement strand
TTCATTCTTTACTCTTCACTCTTCATTCTTCATTCCGCCGTAGGCGAAATAGTACCGTCCTGAGCGAAGTGGTTACTCCTTTTTACTTCACGAAGTTAACTCCAGTTTACTACTTGCGAAACTTCAGTGATTTGTAGTTGGCAATCGCCACTTGCACCCATGTTTTGAATTTGATGTGATGTTTTCCTCGGAATACATCTTTAATGTACTTTTTCTTTCACTTGTTCAGTAGTTGTTCAGTACTTGTCCAGTACTTGTTCAGTGTACGACTGAAGAAGTAGTGAACAAGTACTGAATGGATAGTGAACAAATATAGGACATACGACGGAGGAACGACATGGTTGTGAAAGGGGAGTGAAAGGACTTTCTGCGTGGTGACAAAATACGGGGAATGGGTGCGAAGATGGGTGGGAGAGAGAAAGGGGGGGAGAGTCATTTGCATTATAAAAAATCATGCACCATTGAACTGTGGTAAGCGCAATGGTGCATGAGTGAAAGGTGGAGAAACGCATGAATGTGCTTGGGTGTTCTCCGTCGTGTATGTCGGACTTGCATCTGTTGCCTGTGATTAGAATGTGTAGGCAACGCCGGCAATGAATGTGGTGCCGATGGCACGATAGCCGTAGAAACGGTCGTATTTGCAGTTGAGAAGATTGTCAACGTTGGCGTAGATGCTGAGTGGCACAGGCGAGAACGTGTAGTGTGCAGACAGACCGAGATTGAATGTCGTAGGACGCTTGTAAGGTGCGCTGTATGTTGAGCTTGACGATGAAGTGTCCTTCGTCTTTGCGAAGCTCTGCAATTTCCAGTCGGCACCCATGAATAAGCCCTTAGTGAGTCGGAAGTCAAAGTTCCAGTCGAGGTCAACAACAGGACGTGTCTTGATAGCTGTGTTCTTGTATGCCTTGTCGATGCCCCATGCGTTGAACTGATTCTTGAGGTCAATCTTGACTACATCCTCGAAGTTGTATGCCAAGTCGAGGTTGGCGTAGAAGCGGTTGCCGTTTACGAATGTGATGTAAGGTGCTGGCGATGCTGTTGAGATTGGTGTTAGCTCAGCACGGTTCTTGACTTTGTCATAGCCGGCATTGATATCGCCTGCCCATCCTGTTTCGCTACGGAAGCGAAGTCCCAGTCTTGCATCAATCTGATGGAATTCAGTCTTAATCTTGTAGTCTGTGCCTGCAACCTTTGGCAGGAAGCTGTAAGGGTGGAGAGCGTTGAAGCTCTTCAGTCCAGTCTCACCGTCGTAGCCAATGGCATGTGTATAGATGTTTACGAACTCTGACAGACGGTAGTCGATGCGCAAGTCTGGTGCTACGCCGTTAGCTCCAATATAAGCACCAAGCTTGAGTGTCATGTCGTAGTCGTCAAACTTATAGTATGGCAGTACGTGAGCATGTGTGTATCCCTTCACTCCGTCCATTCCGTAGCTGCTGTTGAGAATGCCGAAATCCACGTTGAGGCTGTTCTCTTCGTTGAAGTAGTAGCCTAAGTCTGTGTTGAGATGAATCTGACTCTCGCTGTATTTGTCTGTCAGGTTGGTGAGGTGGTTCTGGTTGAAGAACGAGTAACCGAAGTCGCCTGATATGCGGAAGTCATCGAGGCGGTAGTCTGTCGTACCGATGGATACGTTGCCGAGGCTGTTGCGCTGCTTGTCCGTTTCTGTTGAGAATGGGAACTGATAGTTGAACACCTGGCTTTCAAGTCCGAGCTTAATGAAAAGCTCTGACAGTCCGTGTGCATATTTGTGGGTGTAGTCCACTCCGCCGCGTGTGGTGTAGAAACGACTCTTGTAGTTTGAACCCTTAGGCGCGAGATCCTTGTTTGTGGCTTTGCCGTTGAAGCCTCCGCATGAAATGCGTACACCAAGTACGTCGTTGCGTGAGAGATCGAAACCGTATGCACCTCTCAGGTCGAGAGTACCCGGCATACCTCCTCCTGCAGACACGAAGCCCTTGCCGGCTCCGCTGCCCATTGTCTCGGCTGCCATCATGTCAACCGGTGTGAAGACGTATTTCTTTGTCTGCATCATGGCAGTGGAGTAGTTTACGTCGTAGTGCTTTGCCTGTGACTCAACGATCTCAGGCAGTACGTTTATCTTGTTTGCGTCCTTGACAATCGGGGTTACGCTGGTCTCCACCTCTACGGTGTTGTCCATCTGTGCCATGGCGGGAATGGCGAGCATTGATGACAATACTATTGCGCCCAGTCTTGACAATCCGTTTGTCATAGGCTGATAATCTTTATATTTGTTTCCCACTTTTCCTTACTTATTTAATCGTTCTTCAATCATCTTGTTTATCTCTTCGTTCTCCGTGTAGTTGCTTTGGAGTGAGAGCAGATATTGCTGTGCCTCTACGTCGCGTCCCTGCTTTGTGCATACGTCGGAGAGAAGCACGAATGCGCGTGCCAGCCAGTAGGTGTGCGGTGTGCCTGAGTCGATGAACTTGAGCAGAGTGTTCTCGGCAGACTCATACTGTCGGGTCTCGTAGTAGTACTGTGCAAGTCGTACTGTTGCCTGTGCGCCGTAAACGGTCTGCTCGTCTTTTGCCAATATGTTGAGGTCTTCGACGGCTTTCTTTACGGCCTTCTGTGCAAAGTAGCTCTCGGCACGTGCCATGCGGAACTCAGACTGTTTCTCTGGTGATACCTTGCTTCCGTCGGCGAGTATGGCAGTCACGAGTGTTACGGTTGCGGCATAGTCATTGGCAGCGTATGCTGCACGTGCTTCGCCCACCTGTGCCTCAAGACGTAGTGACTCTGATGATGTCTGTGCCTTCAACTGTCCGTAGTAGTTCTGTGCTGCTACGTAGTCTTTCTTTGTTACGGCCTTGATGGCAGCATCGTGGAGCATGGTCTCAAGTTCTGACTGTGACAGAGGCTTGCCTGCCTTGGCTGCCAGAGCCTTGTATTCGTTAACCTTGCCCTGGTTCACGTAGATGTCGCGGAGGTTGGCGAGTGCAGTCTGTGCTTCCACTGTGTTAGGGTAGTCCTGAATCACGCGGAGGTATGACTTTGCAGCGGCATCGGTCTCGCCTGATTCATACTGAATCATGGCAAGCTCGTTGTATGCCTTGCGCGCGTTCATGCTCTGAGGATATTCGTTGATGATAGCTGTGAAGGCTTCGGCAGCACCCTTCTTGTTGCCTGTCTGTACATAGGAACGTCCCTTCTCGTAGAGTGCATCGGCAGAATATACAGATGAAGAATATGATTTGCTCATGTTGTCGAGCAGTTCCACCTTCTTGTTGTAGTTGCCTTGCAGACCTGCGATGTATGCCTGCTGATAGAGAGAGTAGTCTCCGTTTGCAGGACTTGTCTTGACTGCCTTCTGATAATATGCGTTGGCCTCAGAATAGTTTCTTCGGCTCATGTAGCAGTCGCCTATACGGTTGTATGCGTCGGCAAGAATCTGTGCGTCGCTTTCGTCACCCTGCATAGGGTTGTTAACATACTTTGTAAAGTGGTTGAGGGCTGATGAGTAGTCCTTCTGCTTGAAGTATGTATAGGCGATGCTGTAGCTTGCATATGCGTAGTTCTTCGTTGTCGTAGGAGCTATGTTCGTGAACTGAATGAGGTCGTTGGCAGCGTTCTTGTAGTCGCCCATGCGGAACTCACTCTCTCCCTTGATGAAATATGACTCGGAGAATGACTCTTCGTCGAGGCTTCCCATAGAGATGGCACGTGTCACGTACGACTTGGCATTTGCATAGTCGGATGCGTTGAACGACTGTATGGCAAGGTTGTAGAGTACTCTCTGCTTTGCATTGAGAATCTCGTTGTTTGGCTGCTTAATCTTGTTGATTGAAGCCAATGCTGATGAATAGTTCTTCGTAGTGAAATACACCTCTGTCAAGTGGCGTGACACGGCAGAGCGATACTTTGACTTAGGGTATTTGTTGAGAAATCCCTCGAAAGCCGTTACAGACTCGCCGAAACCGAGTGGAGCGCCGTCGTGGTATGTGAGGGCGAGGTTGTAGGCTGCCTCTTCTGATATGGCTGCGTCGGCGTTAATCTTCACGGCACGTTGGAATGCCATCTGTGCCTGACGCTTTCTCTGTAACTTGAGGTATGCGTTTCCGGCATTGAGTAATGCGCTCTCTGACATGGCGTCGTTGTAGTTGCCCACACATTTGTTCAAAGCCTCGGTTGCGTTCTCGTACTGCTTGAGGTGCATGTATGAGAGTCCTTCCTTGTAGAGTGCTGTACGGTTCTCGCCGCTTGTCTTTGCAAAATACTTTACTGCATTTGAATATTTTGCAAGTCCGAAATAAGCCTCTCCGTAAATGCGGTTAACGTCGTCGGAGTTCTCTTCTGTGACGTTCACGTCGCGAAGGAAGTCCAGCGCCTTGTTAGGGTTGCCCACTCTCACGCAGCAGTCAGCAGCATACATGGAAGCGTTGCTCTTGTACTTAGGTGTTGTGGCTGTGCCGGCAAAGCCTGAGTATGCGCCCTTGAAGTCGCCTTTGACATATTTGATGTATGAGAGGTAATAGTCGGCGTCGATATAGTAGATGTCGTTGTCTCTCAGTTCGTTCAGGAGCGACTCTGCTCTGTTGTATTCGCCTCTGTGAATGTAGAGGATTGAGCAGTAGAGTTTTGATTCTTCCTGAAGAAGTGATACAGGGTACTGGAACGGACGGAAGTCAAGTTCGTCCACTTCCTCGTATCTCTCTTCCATTACGAGCAGGTTGCCCTGAAGTGTGCGCAGCACGTCGTTGTAAGGCGAAGACGGATTCTTGTTCAACCAGTCGCCTATGGCGTCGGCTGTGCCGGCTGTGCGCAGAGCGTAGTCGCACACCAGTCGAAGTGCTTCGGCCTCCTTAACAAACTTCATGTCTGTAGTGGCATTATCGAGGTAACCACTCAATGACAACTTAGCAGCATAGTAGTGGCCGTCAGCCAACATCTTTACAGCCGACTCCTGAACAGTTTCGGGAGCGGTACCTGTAAACGTATGTTGAGCATCCGCCATACTTGTCATGCACAACAAGAGTGCAGAGATAACACATTTATATTTGTTCATACGATAATATGTCGTGATGGAATAAGTTTTCCTACACGATTCTGAATTTATTTGTCTATTTCTTTATATCTACAGTTTAGACTTAATACATTTTCTCGCCTACAAAGATACAAACGAAATGTTCACCCGTTGTAATCATATAAAAGCCTCATTCCTCTTTTAAGAAAATTTAACGTATGAACTTTTATACTTTGTGCAATTCGTACATTCAAAATTACAGATTGGCATGATTTATGCGGAGAATTATCCGTATGACTACCTTCCTCATAACCGTATAACCGAACAACCTCCCAACCGTTTCCCCCTCATAACCTCATGACCTCATAACCGTATAACCTAATAACCGTATAACCTCCCAACCTCATGACCGTATAACTGAAGTTTCGCAAGTAGTAAACTGGAATTAACTTCGTGAAGTAAAAAGGAGTTACCGCTTCGCTCAGAACGATACTCTTTCGCCTACGGCGGAGTGAAGAGTGAAAAGTGAAAAGTGAAGAATGAAGAATACTCTATCGCAGCAGACATATCCGTAAACAGACATTCGTCTCTTTACTCCCGATATCTCCCGATAACTCCTTTTTTACTCCAAGCAAGTACAGCGTTAGCGATACTTGCGAAAGTTGAGCCGTATAACCTTCCAACCGTATAACCTAATAACCTCACAACCTCATAACCGTATAACCTCACAACCTCACAACCTCATAACCTCCCAACCGTAAAACCTCATGTATATATGCAAAATAATATATAAATACATTGTGCAATATGTGATGAATAGCGAAAAGTAACCGCTAATTTGGTCAATTCGCACATTTACACTACTTTTGCATTTAGTTTACAACAAATATTAGCTTTCCAGAGTCTCTACCGACCCGTTAGAGTCCCTAAAGACGACGAAGACTAAAATCTAAATTTACACAATGACACGTAAATTCGATTTTCTTATCATCGGCTCAGGAGTAGCCGGAATGTGTTACGCTCTCAAGGTGGCAAAGGCAAAGAAGGGTAAGGTTGCCATCGTCTGCAAGACGACTATTGAGGAGGCTAACACGGCAAAAGCACAGGGAGGTATCTCGTCTGTGACAAACCTTCTTGTTGACAATTTCGACAAACACATTGAGGATACAATGATTGCCGGCGACTTTATCAATGACCGTGAAGCCGTGGAGCAGGTTGTACGCAATGCTCCTGCCGGCATAAAGGATTTGGTACAGTGGGGAGTGAACTTCGACAAGAAAGAAGACGGAACGTTCGACCTTCACCGTGAAGGCGGACACTCAGAATTCCGAATACTTCATCATGCCGACGACACAGGCGCGGAGATTCAAAGAGGACTCATAGAGGCTGTTCGCAACAATCCTGACATAGAGGTGTTGGAGAACCATTTCGCAGTGGAGATTATCACACAGCATCATTTGGGCATACGTGTCACACGCCGTACACCTGATATCGAGTGCTATGGAGCTTACATACTCAATCCTGACACCGGCAAGGTTGATACTTATCTGTCTAAGGTAACACTCATGGCAACAGGAGGTACGGGAGCCATCTACCAGACCACTTCAAACCCGAGCATCGCTACTGGCGACGGTATAGCAATGGTTTACCGTGCCAAGGGAAAGGTGAAGGACATGGAGTTCGTACAGTTCCATCCTACGGTACTTTTCAACCCGAAGGAGACTCATCCAGCCTATCTTATTACAGAGGCTATGCGCGGTTACGGCGGTATTCTCCGTCTGCCAAACGGTGAAGAGTTCATGCAGAAGTATGACGAGCGTCTGAGCCTTGCGCCACGCGACATCGTGGCTCGTGCTATAGATAACGAGATGAAGATTCACGCCCTCGACCATGTGTGTCTTGATGTGACTCACAAGGACCCGGAGGAGACGAAGAAACACTTCCCGAATATTTATGCCAAGTGTTTGTCAATAGGCATCGACATCACAAAGCAGTACATACCTGTGGCACCGTCGGCACATTATATGTGTGGTGGTATTCAGGTTGACCTCGACGGTCAAAGCTCAATCAAGCGTCTCTATGCTGTGGGCGAATGTTCATGCACTGGATTGCATGGCGGCAACCGACTTGCCAGCAACTCACTCATCGAGGCTGTCGTATATGCCGATGCTGCGGCAAAGCACTCACTTGAGGTCATTGACGACTATGAGTTCAATGAGAAGATTCCTGAGTGGAACGATGAGGGCACTATGACTAACGAGGAAAAGGTGCTCATTGCACAGGATGCCAAGGAGGTGGGACAGATAATGTCAACATACGTGGGCATTGTACGAAGCGACCTTCGTCTGCACCGTGCATGGGAGCGTCTTGACCTTCTCTACGAAGAGACAGAACATCTGTTCAAGCGCGTGAAGCCTACACGTGACATCTGTGAGCTTCGCAACATGATAAATGTGGGTTATCTCATAACCCGCCAGGCTCTTGAACGTAAGGAAAGCCGTGGCTTGCATTATACCGTGGATTATGCAAAGCACGCATTGGACAATAAGAAATGATTTTAATAACACACGAGGTGGACTCTATAACATCTGTTATGGATTCCACCTTTAATATTAACCATAAACTATTTTTACACAAACAACATTATGCAAATTAAAAAGTATTTGTTGATTTTTGGCATTGCCTTTTGTGGCTCATTAGGTGTTGAGGCACAGAATATGGCTATCCCTGCCGACCCGGAAATCAAGAAAGGTACACTGCCAAACGGCTTGACCTATTACATCCGCCACAATGAGTGGCCAGAGAAGCGTGCGTTCTTTTATATCGCACAGAATGTCGGCTCAATGCAGGAGGACGACAATCAGCGTGGATTGGCTCACTTCCTTGAGCACATGTGTTTCAACGGAACAAAGAACTTCCCAGACGATCGTCTGAAGAAGTATCTTGAGACAATCGGTGTAAAGTTCGGTGAGAACCTCAATGCTTACACAAGTTTCGACGAAACTGTTTACAACATAGATAACGTTAATGTTGAGACAGCTGGTGCTATTGACTCATGTCTCTACATTCTTCACGACTGGAGTCATGACCTTACTCTCGACAACAAGGAGATTGACAAGGAGCGTGGTGTCATCAACGAGGAGTGGCGTATGCGAAGCTCTGCCGGTCAGCGCATTATGGAGAAGGCTCTCCCTGACATGTACCCTGGCAGCAAGTATGCCAACCGTATGCCTATCGGTACAATGGACATCGTGATGAACTTCCCTTATCAGACAATCAAGGACTACTACAAGAAGTGGTATCGCCCAGACCTTCAGGCTATCATTGTTGTTGGTGACGTTGATGTTAACGCCGTCGAGGAGAAGATTAAGACAATCTTCGCTGACATCAAGGCAGTGGAGAATCCTGCTGTTCGTGAGTTCTATCCTGTACCAGACAACAAGGAGCCTATCTTCACAATCCAAAAGGACAAGGAGCAGCAGTATTCTATTTTGAATTTCTTCTGGAAGACTGACGCATTCCCAAAGGAGATGAAGTCTTCTATACAGTATCTTGTATATGATTATGTTACAGACGCTATCAGCGAGATGTTTGCACAGCGTATCAACGAGATTACTCAGAAGGAGAACAGCCCATTCATTGACGCTGATTTTGGCATCAGCAAATTCTATGCAGCAAAGACAAAGGATGCTGCCGTCGGAGGTGTTATGTTCAAGGACAATGGTGATAAGGAGGCTATCAAGGGTCTTTACCGCGAGATTCTCCGTGTAAAGCGTTTCGGTTTCACTGCGTCTGAGTTTGAACGTTATAAGGCAGAGTATCTTTCTAACCTCGAGAAGCAGTATCAGAAGCGTGACAAGATTTTGAGCCGCAGCTTTGTAAATCAGTGTGTGCGTAACTATCTTGACAACGAGCCTATGAACAATATCGAGTGGGAGTACACTATTATGAATCAGATTGTTCCTAACATCCCTGTGAATGCAGTGAACCAGGCTGCATCTGAGCTGGTGCCTGATTCCAACCTCGTGGTACTCGGTATGTTCCCTGACAAGGAGGGCATCGTTTACCCTACAAAGGAAACTATTCTTCAGTACATGAAGGATGTTGAGGCTGAGCAGATTGAGGCTTACAAGGAAGAAGTAAACAACGATCCTCTCATCGCCAATCTTCCAAAGGCATGCAAGGTGAAGAGTATCAAGGACGATGTATTTGGTTCTAAGCTCATCACACTCAAGAACGGCATCAAGATTCACGTAAAGAAGACTGACTACTCTCCAAACCAGATCAGCATGTATGCACTCAGCTGGGGTGGTACTTCTCTTTATAGCAACGATGAGTATCTTCAGGCTTCTAATGCCGATAATGTCACTATCGGAGGTGTCGGTACATTCAGTGCAACAGATCTCAATAAGAAGCTTGCAGGTATTCAGGCAAGCTGTAACGTAGGTATAAGTGATCGTTCAGAATATGCTTATGGTTCATGCGTGAAGAAGGATCTCGAGTCAATGCTTCAGCTCATGTATCTTCGTTTCACAGCTCCACGCAGAGACGATGAGGCCTTCAACTCATACATCAAGCGCAATAAGGAGATTCTGAAGAATCAGGAACTTGATCCAAATACTACTTTGCGCGATACTATCGCTTCTACACTCTACAACAACAATGTACGTGCAGTACGTTTGCGTGCAGAGGATATGGATAAGATTAGCATCGACAGATGTATGGAAATCTACAAGGAGCGTTTTGCTGACGGTGACGACTTCGAATTCTATTTCGTGGGTGACATCGACGCAGATTCTGTTGCAACACTTCTTGCCAAGTACATCGGTGCACTTCCTGTAGTTAAGGGTTCTGAGAATTACAAGCCTATTGACAAGATTATCCGCAAGGGTGTAATCAAGAACGTATTCGAGAAGGAGCAGGAGACTCCTAATGCAACAGTTCTCTTCGTTTACAACGCTCCATTCGACGACGACCTCAACACACTGCTTAATGTCGAAGCTCTCGAGTACGTAACTCAGACACTCTTCACTCAGACAGTTCGTGAAGACGAGGGCGGTGCATATAGCATGGGTGTAAGCATTGGAATATCAGACTATCCCGAGAAATATGCATTGGCACAGATTTACCTTCCTACAGCTCCAGAGAAGCGTGAGCGCATGACCGAACTCGTTTACAAAGGTGTGGATGACATGGTCAACAACGGTCCCAAGGCAGAAGACCTCCAGAAAGTGAAGGAGTATATGCTCCGCAGCCACGAAGAGAGTCTGAAGAACAATGGCTATTGGATGAACCAGATGGCAGCTTA
>JAFSSN010000028.1 GCA_017450985.1 Bacteroidaceae bacterium | reverse complement strand
TCGAACAGACGAGCTGTGTCTGAACCGATTTCCTTCAGAAGGTTACCGAACATGAGCATACCGATGAGGCTGACAGCTGATGGCACGAGGAGTGCTACGATAGTTGTCACTGCGATAGGGAAGATAATCTTGATGACCTTCTCGTTCTTAATCTTGTTGTGTGAAGGATAGAGCTTGTCCTGCTCTTTCATGTTAATCTTGAGTTCCTTCTCAGAACAGAGCATCTTCACTACGAGCGGAATGATGACTGGCACGAGTGCCATGTATGAGTATGCCGCGATAGCGATAGGTGCGAGGAGGTGAGGAGCAAGCTTGATGGTGGTGAAGATGGCTGTAGGGCCGTCGGCTCCACCGATGATGCCGAGTGCTGCTGCCTCCTTGATGCTGAACTGTCCTGAACCTACGGCAACGAGAAGCACGGTGAAGATACCGAGCTGTGCTGCTGCACCGAAGATTGAGAGGCGGAGGTTACGGAGCATTGGACCGAAGTCGGTCAGTGCGCCTACACCCATGAAGATGATTGGTGGCAGGAATCCTGTCTTGATGAGCAGATAGTAGAGGAAGTTCATCAATCCAAGTTCGTGGGCAACGTCGTGGATAGACATCTCCCAGATGTTGTATTCCTTGCCATGATACATGATGAGACCGTTCTCGTCAGCCTGAAGTACACCCATCTCGCCGCCAGGGAAGTTGGCGATGAGCACACCGAAGGCGATAGGTACGAGGAGCAGTGGCTCGAAGTGCTTGACAATACCGAGGTACAGAAGTACGAAGGCAAGCAAGTACATTATTATGTAAGTACCGTTTGACGCAACGATATCGCTGAACGCCGTCATATGGTACAAGTTATTTAAAATTTCTTCCATAAATTTTAAAAGTTAAAAATTAACAGTGCAGTCAAAAGTCTTAATTTATAGCTTTTAACTTGAAACTTGCTTAGGCAAGCTTCATGATTGGGTCGTCTTCTTCGACAGAGTCGCCTGAGTTGACGAGAATGGCTGTGATTGTACCTGCCTTGTCGGCACGGATGGCGTTGAATGTCTTCATTGCCTCGATGTAGCCGAGAGTGTCGCCTGCCTGTACAGCATCACCAACCTTCTTTGGAGTCTCAGAGTTGTCCTTAACGAGGTAGAACTTGCCTTCGAGTGGAGCAACAACATCCTCGCCTTCGCCTGCTGGTGCGGCTGGAGTAGCGGCTGCAGTAGCTGCAGGAGCAGGAGCATCGCCGTAAGCAATCTCAACCTTGTAGTTGACGCCGTTCACGTTAACTGTTACTGACTTAGGACCCTCTGCACCTGCTGCTGGAGCGTTCTTTGCAGCCTTACGCTTAGCAAGGTCTGCCTCGAAGTCAGCCTTAGCCTTGCCTGACTTGTAAGCGCGATACTGCTCTGGGTGCATGGCGAGTTCGAAGAGTTCTTCGTTGTCTTCGCCGAGTTCCCAACCGTTCTTCTCCATCTCAGCCTTGAACTCGTCAAGCTTGTCTGGATAGTATGACTGTGGATCCTGTGTCTCGAACTCGCGTCCCTGTTCCTTAGCCATGTCAACAAGTTCCTGTGCTACAGGACCAGGCAACTGTCCAGACTTGCCGAGAATCATATCCCAGATGTTGTCTGCAATCATAGACCAGCGGGCCTTGCCCTTTTCCATCTGCATTACGTTCATGAGCGCAAGGTTCTTGACGTACTGTGAGAATGGAGTTACGAGACATGGGTAGCCAACCTTTGGCCAAACGTAAGCCACTTCGTCGAAGAGCTTGACGAGCAACTGGTCGGTAGTAAGTTCTGGCTGGTTATTCTTAACCTTCCACTTGTTGAGTGACTTGAGGTTATCCTCAAGGTCAGTCATGAGTGAGCCCATCATACCGCCTGGCAGACCCGGCTTAACGAGAAGTGAGTTGTTGAGGTGGTTGAGTTCAGGAATATAATAGCCGAGGAAGTCGTCGCACATAGCCTGAACCTGTGAGCGAACCTCCATGTAAGCCTCCATGTTTATGTCCTTCACCTTGAAGCCTGCATCCTTCAACATTTCCTGTACGGCGATGATGTCGGCATGACCTGTACCCCAAGAGAGTGGTGAAACGGCTGTATCGACGATGTCGCATCCTGCCTTACAAACTTCGAGAATTGATGCCATACAGAAGCCTGGACCGGCGTGTGAGTGATACTGAATGACGATGTCGTTCTTGTATGCCTTGATGCCCTCTACAATCTTGCCGAGAGATACTGGACGACCGATACCTGCCATGTCCTTGAGACAGATTTCATCGGCACCAGCCTCGATGAAAGTCTTGGCAAGGTTGACGTAGTATTCAACAGTGTGAATAGGAGAGTATGTGATGCAAAGTGAAGCCTGTGCAATCATGCCTGCTTCCTTTGCGTATTTGATTGACGGAATAACGTTGCGTGGGTCGTTAAGTCCGCAGAAAATACGAGTGATATCTGTTCCCTGAGCTTTCTTAACCTTATAGAACAGCTTGCGGAGGTCCTTAGGACATGGGCTCATGCGCAGACCGTTAAGTGCGCGGTCGAGCATGTGTGTCTGGATACCAGCCTCGTGGAAAGGCTTTGTCCATTCGCGTACTGACTTGTTAGGGTTTTCTCCATAGAGGAGATTAACCTGCTCGAAACCTCCACCGTTAGTTTCTACACGGTCGAAACATCCCATCTTGATGATAGCTGGTGCTACTTTAACGAGCTGGTCCACACGTGGCTGGTACTTGCCGGCACTCTGCCACATATCTCGGAAAACCAGAGAGAATTTTACTTCTTTTGCCATTTCTTTTTATATAGTTTTGATTATTATCTGTTGAATTATAACTTAGTAATCTTTGATGCGTGTCCTTTGCCGCCTGTAATCTGTGCTATAGTAGCGTCGATGACAGCCTTGACAGTAGCATCAACCTGCTGAACTGCCTGTACAGCTGGTGACTTCTTGACTGCAGCCTCTTCTGGCGCAAACTTGTTGACGAGTTTGATAAGCACATTGCCCAGTCCGATTACGATAAGGAGAACAGCGAATACCGTAATCATTCCGACACACATAAGCATTATAGCTCCGTAAATGTCATTTGTTATCATTTTGCAAAATTATTTTATTAGTTGATTTCTCTTTTTACCTTGTTCAGAATCGACCGCAAATATAGTATTTTTTATTAAAACATATTGCGTTTGTGCCTGATATTTTTTGCCGACGGCAAAAAAGCGGTTTGTCGTATTGTTTCGTAAAACAAAATCAGGAGCCGGAAAAAACTATATTCCTGGCTCCTGACGAGTAAAAATGGTTTATTCTATTGGCTTGTATTTTGGCACGAGTGTCTTCATTATGAACCATGCAAGTAGATAAGCCACAGCACAGTAGCAGAAGATTATCATGTATCCTGCAGGCTTGCCTTCAACGCCGAAGAAGGTGAAGTCGCTGCCGAGTTCCTCTGCGTGGGTGAACAACAAGCCAGACCCCATGTTGATGGCAAATGAACAAAGACCTCCGAACATTGTTCCGATACCGGTAATGGTGGCAATGGCACGCTTCGGGAACATGTCGCCGATGGTAGAGTAGAGATTTGCACTCCAAGCCTGGTGGCCTGCGCCTGCAAGTCCGATTATGATACATGGGTACCATACTGAATAGCCGGCAAGAGGCTGGGCGAACATGGCGAAGATAGGGAGGAAGGCAAACATGAGCATTGCGCGCATACGTCCTGCGTATGGCTCCATGCCTTTCTTCTCCACGAAGTATTTAGGCAGATAGCCGCCGAAGATTGATGCTATCGTCACGATGAGGTAGAGCACGAAGATGAGCATCTGTCCCTTGAACGTGGTGACAGGGCAGTCAAGTTCCTTGAAGTAGGCTGGTGCCCAGAAGAGGAAGAACCACCATACACCGTCGGTGAGCAGCTTGCCCACGATGAAAGCCCATGTCTGACGATAACAGAAACAGTCGATGATTGTGAATTGTGGTGCCGAAGCTGTGTAATTGCTTTGTGGCTTCTCCGTGCTGTCGTTATCTGAGTTGATGTATGCAAGCTCTTCTTTGCTCACGTACTGACATTCTGTAGGTTTGTTGTAGAGGAAGAGCCATAAGCCCGCCCATACGAAACCGAGTGCGCCGATGATGATGAACGACATCTCCCAGCCCCACAGCTTTGCAAGTTGAGGAATGGTGAGAGGTGCCACGAGTGCACCGATTGATGCGCCGGAGTTAAAAATTGATGTGGCAAGTGCGCGGTCCTTCTTAGGGAAGAACTCTGCCGTCACCTTGATGGCTGCAGGGAAGTTGCCCGATTCACCGATGGCAAGAATCATACGGCAGGCAATGAACAGCCATACGCTGAGTGTCAGTCCCCAGAGACTTATCTGTGCTGCCTTGTCGATGAGCATGAACTCCTCCTTGCTGCCGACGCCCTCGGCATGTATGGCAATCCATCCGCAAGCGGCATGAAGACATGCGCCGATGCTCCATACGAGGATAGCCCAGATATAGCCTTTCTTAGTACCCATCCAGTCGATGAACTTACCAGCGAAGAGGCTTATGAAGGCGTAGAAAATAGAGAAGAAGGCAGTTATGGTTCCGTAGTCGTCATCATTCCACTGAAATTCAGGTTTGATGAAGTCTGCCCATGTCAATGAAAGGACCTGACGGTCCATGTAGTTGATAGTTGTTGCGAGGAACAACATTGAACAAATTACCCAGCGGTAATTTGACATTTTGTTAGTTGAACTCATTTACTTTAGTTAGGTAATTTTATAAAAGGTACTAATACGTTATTTAATTGCAGTTTGGTTTGTGCTTGGCGGCATGAGCCGTAGCGTCTTAATGACGAAATTCCTCTATCTCGATGCCCGCGCCTTTGCAGTCGGCTCCGAAGGGAGGATTCTCCTTTACAATTTGCAACTTTACGCGGCTCACGTCGCTGAAGGTGGAGAATATGGTCTTGACTATTCGTCCCCCGACGTGTTCGAGAAGCTTGGACGGCATAGCCATTTCGCCCTTTATTATTTCGAGTACGCTTGCATAGTTTACCGTGCCACTCAGCTCGTCTGTCTCCATTGCATGAGTGAAGTCAGTGTCGAACTCAATGTTGATTATAAAGTCGGAGCCAATCTTGTTTTCCTGTGGAAGTACTCCATGGTAAGCATGCAGACGCAGGTCTTTTAGAAAAACTTTATTCGTCATTGATGTCTAATTTTAATGCGAAAATACAAGTCTTTTGGCAATTTACAAAATATCTTACTGATAAAATGTACATAAAATAAAAAAACGATATCTTTGCACAAAAATATTGAATCATTATGACAGCAATAAAGGATAGACGTACTATTCGTAAGTACACAAGTAAGAATGTAAGTGACGAGCTGCTGAACGGTTTGCTCGAGACAGCCTCACGCGCGGCTACAATGGGAAATATACAGCTCTACAGCGTTGTCGTGACACGAAGCGAAGAGGGCAAGAAAGCTCTTGCTCCGCTGCATTTCAACCAGCCTATGGTGATGAATGCGCCTGTCGTGCTTACGTTTTGTGCCGACTTCAACCGTTTCACGCAGTGGTGTGAGCAGCGCAAGGCAACACCGGGATATGACAACCTGCTTTCGTTCATCAATGCAGCGTCCGACACGTTGCTCTTTACTCAGAACTTCTGCACGCTTGCAGAGGAGGCAGGTCTTGGCACTTGCTATCTTGGCACGACGGTGTATAATCCAAAGGGCATCATTGACGTGCTTAAGCTGCCTCGCCTCACGTTCCCTATAGCAACTATCACGCTTGGCTATCCTGACGAATGTCCGGAACAGACAGACCGTCTGCCGCTCTCTGGCATCGTGCATAGTGAGACATACCACGACTATACGAAGGATGACATCGACAAGGTGTATGAATACAAGGAGTCACTCCCAGAGAATAAGCATTTTGTAGAGATAAACTCAAAGGAGACGCTTGCACAGGTGTTCACCGATCTCCGATACACGAAGAAGGACAACGAGGCAATGTCTGTCGGCTTGGCCGAGGCATTGAAGATGCAAGGATTTATGTAGGGGAGGATATGCGGTTATACGGTTATGCGGTTATAAGGTTGTAAGGTTGTTGTGCGGTTATAAGGTTATACGGTTGTAAGGTTGCGCGGTTGTTGTGCGGTTATAGGGTTATGCGGTTGTAAGGTTGTGCGGTCGTGCGGTTGTAAGGTTATACGGTTATAAGGTTGTGCGGTCGTACTGTAATAAGGTTATGCGGTCGTACGGTTATAGGGTTATACGGTTATATGGTTGTTAGGTTCGGCGGCAATCATACAGTCGTGAGCGGTCGTAAAAACATAAGGCTTTACAAGCATATAACCGTATAATCAAAAAAACTTAAAACCTTA
>JAFSSN010000027.1 GCA_017450985.1 Bacteroidaceae bacterium | reverse complement strand
ATTTTAATGGCAACAACTTCCTTCATTCTTTTGAAATTATTTAGGACACTATTGTGTAAAAAAGCATCATCAGCGACAGCCGAGCGGAACTCTCGGACGAGTTTGACAAGAACTTCCAACGTAAGGGATTCTTCGGCAAGAAGTGAACCCTCAGCGAGGACTGGAGAACAACCCCGGCAAGACTGGCGAAATGTTCTCCCAGTCTCATCCGTACTTCCCGAAGGACTGCGCCCACTGCTTCGCACGCGCCAACAGCCGTGGCACAACGGTAGGAAGCATCAAGAACCGCCTCCTCACGTTCTTTAACGCAGGAGGTAAGAAGGATTGCTTCAACTGTCCGTTCATTGACGGATGTATTAATAAAGAGGGAAAGAAGGCTCGAAAGCAGATAGAGCCTGAGACGTTCAGCGAAGTCAAGGGTACAGACGGACTTGTACGTATAAGCTCGAAGCATGGAGACTCGGAAAAGGCTGAGAACATAAAGGTAGCAACGTACCTCGCCAAGAAGCACAAGCAAAGGATTGACCTTATAGCCAACCCCGAAGGAACGACAAGTCCTGACTCTTACAATCGTACCAGAGGCGTATATCAGGAGTATAAGGTCAACAGCAACCCGACTGCAAACTCTATCGACGGACTCCTTCGTAAGGCTAACAAACAAGCAGACCACATTGTGCTTGTAGTCGAGTCTGATATCGGCGACGTGCATTTAGCCAGAGCTATACACGACCGTTGCCATCGAGACGGCAATCAAATAAAAGAAGTTATAGTTGTGAGGAATGGCAAAGATGCTACGTATGATTTAAGGCGAATTTTGCAAAAAGGCTTTAAAATAGAACCAGCGGACTTTAAGTAGTCCGCCGGAGCTGGGGTTCATCCCTTACATTCGTAAGCGAATCTCCACTGCAAAAGTAAATATTTATATATTCATCACCAAGACTTTAGCCAATTATTTTGCTTATGGACGCAAAAAACTTATCTCAGGCACTCATGAAGTGCAAGGATGACATCATCAAGGAGGTAAACAACAACCTGCCTCGTAAGATTGGCGTGATGGCTGTCAACCACTTCCGCGACAACTTCCGTCGTGGTGGTTTCGTCAATGGTGGTCTCCAGCCGTGGCAGAAGACAAGGCGGCAGATTGACAATGGTTCTCCGTACTCTCCGCTCACCTCACGGCGTAACCATCTCATTAATCTTGTCTCGGTTCTATGGCCGCAAGGTCGTAAGGTAGTCTGATGTTATTGCCGGTGGCTGTCTTGTCTTCATTTCAAATCTTAATTCTTACCATCTCCTTTTTTTCAAGCAAGTAAAGCGTTAGCGATACTTGCGAAGGCACGTTAGACGTGAAGCGCACCCCGCTGTCGGTCTCTTGTGCCTGTATGGAGCGTCGCAGTGCGCCCGTCACCAGGAGCAGCGTGCCTCGGGGGGTGTGATACTGGCGAGGCTTCCATCGTTTGCTGAAGAATGCCTTACGCTGGAAGTTCTTGTCAAACTCGTCCGAGAGTTCCACCCTCATATCGCTTATAATGCGCTTTTTTATCTTTTTTCCGTCCATTTTCTTGGTAGTTATATATATAATGTTTACTCAACTTTCGCAAGTATCGCTAACGCTTTACTTGCTTGGAGTAAAAAAGGAGTTAAGTGGAGTTAATTCCGCTACGCTCCATGGAGTAAAACGGACGTTTGACTGTTTACGGATGCGTTTTAAGCGAAAGAGTTTCGTCCTGAGCGAAGTGGTTACTCCTTTTTACTTCACGAAGTTAACTCCAGTTTACTACTTGCGAAACTTCAGTATAATGTTTATTTTTGCGTCATCAAATCGGGACGCGATTCTACGGATTCGCCTTACCGTGAAAGTGACGGACTTCGGTTCGTCACTTTTTTTGTACAATAGTCTGAGGCTATTGCTTTCATGAATCCACACCTCCGAAATTCCTATACCTTGCTTTATCTTATCGTAAATACGTGCAAGGATGTACTCGTCTGTCAGACCAACTCGTTCGATGATCAAAAAGTGAATTTATTCATTTTTCATTCTTCTCCCTTCTGCCTCTTATATTTGTTCACTATCTGTTCACTACTACTTCAGTACTTGTTCAGTGTACGACTGAACAAGTACTGAACAAATACTGAACAAGTACTGGACAAGTGAAAGAGAAAGGAAAGAAAACTGGCATTTCTGTTTACAAGTTTTAAAAGGCATGTATGAGGGGGCGTGAAGGGTTAACGAATGATAAAACGAATAAACCTTTACATGAAAAAATAGTCACATTAAACAAACGGATAAAGACGGATGCCTTAATTATTTAAGCTTTATCCTTAATCACAAAAAACGAAAATTTACATGAAAAGATTAACTGTTACTATTATTGCCTGTATGATGGCCGTCGTGGCTGTTTTTGCTCAATCGAAAAAGAACAATACGCTTACGGGACGTGTGCTCGATTCCGAAACCGGAGAGGCGCTTATGCGATGCTCCGTTGCACTTATGAGCGAAGACACCACGAAGCTTATTACCGGTACGGTGACGGCACAGGACGGAAGCTTCACGCTGAAGAACGTGAAGAATGGCAGTTACGTAACAAGAATCACATACATAGGATACCATAATTTCTATCACAAGAAGGTGGTTACGGACGAAGCGGCGTCGCATAAGCTGGGTACGGTATTGCTTGTGCCTGCAAGCATCGAGTTGCAGTCGGCGGTGGTGACTGCGCAGATGAAGGAAGTGGAGGTGAAGGACGATACGCTGATGTTTAACGCCGCGGCGTTCAAGGTGCCTGAAGGCTCGGTGCTGGAGGAATTGATTCGTAAGTTGCCGGGAGTGACTATCGAGGACGACGGAACGATAAAGGTGAACGGAAAGACCGTGAAGAAGATTCTCGTGGAAGGTAAGGAGTTTTTCAGCGACAATAAGAACATGGCGATGAAGAACCTGCCTACGGAGATTATCGACAAGGTGAAGACCTACGACAAGCAGAGCGACCTTTCGCGCATTACGGGTATCGACGACGGCGAGGAGGAGACGGTCATAGACCTCAGCATAAAGAAAGGAATGAGGCAGGGGTGGTTTGGAAATGTGGACCTTGGCTATGGCTCGGAGGAACGATATACGGAAAAGCTTTCGCTTAACCGTTTTCAAGATAATTTGCAGGCGTCTGTAATCGGTTCAATCAACAATATCAACGATCAGACTGGCGGCGGTGGTGGTCGTGCCCGCAACAACGGAATAACGACAAGCGGACAGGTGGGATTGCGTCTTGTCATGGACAAGAAGAATGTAGAGTGGGGAGGCAACATACAATATAGCGGGCAGAAGACGAACAGCACGTCAAGCACGGCATCGCAGAACTTCGTGAGCAGGAATGCTTCGTACTCAAACAGATGGTCGGAAAGTATCAATCGAAATAAACAGTTGAGGGGCGATTTCAAGCTTGAACTTAAGATTGATTCGCTGACGACCTTGCTTTTCCGTCCGCAGTTCTCATACAGGACCAACGACTCTGAGTCGAACAACGAGTCGCTGACATTCAATGCCGACCCTTATCTTGACGGAATAGTAACGAATCCTCTGCGTCAGCGTAACTTAATAAACGACAGCATAAAGGTGAACGAAAACGCTTCTGAGTCGTGGAGCGACGGTTCTTCGTACAACGTAGGCGGAAACATCATGCTCAATCGTCAGCTGGGGGGCAAGCCTTGGTTCGGACCTGCACCCGTCAAGGGAAAAAAAGGACGAAACATAGGCATACGATTTAACGGCAGCGTGAGTGGTACGGAGAACAAGACATACAATTTCTCGAACGTCATCTACCATCAGCGTAATGACTCCACGGATCTTACATACCGTCACCGTAGTACTCCTCAGGACAGCCGAAACTACAGCATCGGATTCAACTACTCAGAACCTATACTTCGCAACCTCTTTGCACAGGTGAATTACAGCTACAACTACGATAAGCGTCATTCTGACGGCAAGACCTATGACTTCGGACATGTGGATTCTATAGGCGAGAAGCTGTGGGAGCAGTACGGACAGTTCGGATTGCTTGCGCCAAACTACTTTGAGTTTGTATCTGATTCGCTTTCGCGTTATTCGGACAATTTCAACTACACTCATAACCTGGAATTGTCGTTCCGATACATTACGTCAATACTTAACCTCAGCGTTGGAGTGCGTTATGAATGCCAGCGACAGAAGATGGTGTATCAGTATCAGGGACTTGACACCATAGCTTCGCGCACATTCTCACGCATATCTCCTACGCTCAACGCTCGTTTCCGTTTTGACAAGCAGCACACTTTGCGACTGACTTACCGCGGAAACACGCAGCAGCCAAGCATGACGGATATGTTCAACCTTGAGGACAAATCTAATCCTCTCAACATCCGAGAGGGAAATCCTGACTTGAAGCCGTCGTTCACAAATAATGTGACAGCCGACTACAACCGCTATTTTGCTTCTACAAACCAGTCGTTGTTCGGCCGCTTTACATTCAGCAACACTTTTAACAGCATTTCCAACCGTACGGAGTATAATGAGGAAACGGGTGGACAGAGAACGCGTCCTGAGAACATAAACGGCGATTGGAAAACAGGTGGAAACATAGGCTTCAATACGCCTCTTATATGGCAGAAACTGATGCTGAATACTAACACCTCGGCTTCTTACAGCAACAGCGCTGCCTACATCTACCAGAATAAGGAGACGATGAAGAACAACGTGAAGCAGACGAGTCTGGGTGAAAATATTTCGTTTACCGTTCGTCTAAACAGTTTCGATGTGCGCACATTCGGAAATGTGAGGTGGACAAAGGCCGTGAGCGAGGTGATTGATGCGAGCAACCGCAACACGTTCGACTTCCACTACGGTTTGTCATCTACGGGCAACTTTGATAATGGATTCGGCTATTCGACTGACATAGGTGTGAGTTCACGCCGAGGCTATGCTTCTGCATCGATGAACACCGACGAGATTATATGGAATGCTCAGGTGAGCTATCGTTTCTTCAAGAACAGGGTTGCTACCGTCAGTCTTGCAGCATACGACATCCTGCACCAGCGTTCAAACATCAGTCGAATGCTTACAGCAACCAGCCGAAGCGATTCGGAGACTAACGCCATTAACTCATACGTGATGTGCCACTTCATATATCGTCTTAATTTGTTCGGCTCACGTGAGGCGCGCAGAAATATGCGAAATGCAAACTTCAACATGTTCGACGGCGAAGGTCGTGAGGGTGGACGAGAAGGTAATCGCGAGGGAGTACGTGAACGAGGCGGTTTCCGTGCCAGCGGCTTTGGCGGCATGCGCGGCGGAGGAAGGTGAGTTGGGCGGTTGTGAGGTTTTGCGGTTGTGAGGTTTTGCGGTTGTGAGGTTGTGAGGTTTTACGGTTGTGCGGTTTTGCGGTCGTGAGGTTATGCGGTTGTGCGGTTTTACGGTTGTGCGGTTTTGCGGTCGTTAGGTCGTACGGTTATGAGTTTTTAAGGCTGTATTATAAAATTCTCTAACTGGGGCGTAATATTTTCTTAGTTGGGAAAATAGTTTCAAATAATATTGGAGCGTATCAAGAGTGTTGATGCGCTCTTTTAGTTCCATACGGTTGATGATGCGACGTGAAACGGGCATGAAGGAGCGGTTTATTAGCTTTGCGATATTGGCGGAAATAAAAGACGATACCGTGTTTTTTCGTGTTTGAAAGAATCGTGACTTACACATTTATCCTATAAAATGGAAAAAATATCATGCAGATTGGCATGTAATACAAATAAAAATATATAAATTTGCGCAATACCTTAGTGGATGGTAATGGCTAACAAACAAAATTATTATACTAATATGAAAAGATTCTTATCAATCATGTCCATCGGACTGGCAACGCTTGCCATGAATCCGACATCGGCAATGGCGCAGAAGCCGGGCACTTTTGAGGCAGGAAAGGGTTCTTTCATGCTCAATGGTGAGCCTTTCGTGGTGAAGGCTGCCGAAATACACTACCCACGTATTCCACAGCAATACTGGGAACATCGTATCAAGATGTGTAAGGCTCTTGGTATGAATACCATTTGTATCTACATCTTCTGGAACATCCATGAGCAACAGGAAGGAGTGTTCGACTGGTCGGGCAACAACAACGTGGCAGAGTTCTGTCGTCTGGCTCAGAAGAACGGAATGTACGTTATTGTGCGCCCGGGACCATACGTGTGTGCAGAGTGGGAGATGGGCGGTCTGCCTTGGTGGCTCCTGAAGAAGAAGGACATCAAGCTGCGTGAGCGCGACCCTTACTTCATGGAACGTGTGAAGATTTTCGAGAAGGAAGTGGGCAAGCAGCTTGCTGGCCTGACAATACAGAACGGCGGACCTATCATCATGGTTCAGGTGGAGAACGAGTACGGCTCTTACGGTGTGGACAAGCCATACGTAAGTGAGATTCGCGACTGTCTCCGCTCTGTAGGTTTCGACAAGGTGACACTTTTCCAGTGTGACTGGTCAAGCAATTTTACAAACAACGGACTTGACGACCTTGTATGGACTATGAACTTCGGTACCGGCGCAAATATCGACGACCAGTTCAAGAAGCTGAAGCAACTGCGTCCAGATGCTCCTCTGATGTGTTCTGAGTTCTGGAGCGGATGGTTCGACAAGTGGGGCGGCAGACACGAGACACGCTCTTCAAAGGACATGGTTGCAGGAATGAGGGAGATGCTCGACAAGAACATATCATTCTCTCTCTACATGACTCACGGAGGAACATCGTTCGGCCACTGGGCAGGAGCAAACTCTCCGGGCTTTGCACCTGACGTGACATCATATGACTACGATGCACCTATCAACGAGTACGGACAGGCAACGCCAAAGTATGACGAACTTCGCCAGATGCTGCAGAAGTATTCAAAGACTAAGTTGCCAGCCGTGCCTAAGGCTATTCCGACAACTACTGTACCAGAATTTGAGTTTACGGAGTGGGCTCCTTTGTTCGAGAACCTTCCATGTCCGATAAAGACAACTGACATTAAGACCATGGAAGAATTTGACCAGGGATGGGGCTCTATGATGTATCGCACCGTGCTTCCTAAGCTCGACAAGCCTGCAAAGCTCCATATTGCCAACGGTCACGACTATGTGCAGATATTTGTTGACGGACGCTACGTGGGCGCTCTCGACCGTCGAAACGGTGACAAGGATATCGTTCTTCCGTCATGCCGTCGCGGAGCAAAGCTCGACGTGCTTGTGGAGGCTATGGGACGCATCAATTTCGGACGTGCCATAAAGGAATTCAAGGGAATTGTTGGAACAGTTGATTTGACCATCGACATCGACGGCAACGACTACACTTCTCACCTCAAGAACTGGGAGACATACCTCTTCCCTGATACCTACGAGTACATGAAGAAGCAGGTATATAAGCCGTTGAAGGACATTAAGCCTACATTCAAAGGCGACCGCGTGCCTGGCTACTAT
This sequence comes from Bacteroidaceae bacterium, assembly GCA_017450985.1. Taxonomy (GTDB): domain Bacteria; phylum Bacteroidota; class Bacteroidia; order Bacteroidales; family Bacteroidaceae; genus Minthosoma. The sequence goes on along the minus strand of JAFSSN010000027.1, from coordinate 15,658 downwards.
AAGACGACATTCAACGTGAAGAAGGTAGGGGACACATTCCTCAACTTCGAGTCATTCGGCAAGGGACTTGTATATGTCAACGGCCATGCTCTCGGACGTATCTGGGAAATCGGTCCTCAGCAGACTCTCTACTGCCCGGGATGCTGGCTGAAGAAGGGTAAGAACGAAATTGTTGTTCTCGACATCATCGGCCCTATAGAAGCTAAGTCGGAAGGTCTCGACAGACCCTGCATCGATAAACTACAGAATTCAGAGCCTCCGATCCATCGTAAGGAAGGCGAGAATCTCTCTTTGGCAGGTGATACTCCTATCGCTACTGGTGCTTTTAAGCCTGGTAATGGTTGGCAGGAAGTTAAGTTCTCTACTCCGCAAGTAGGACGCTATGTCTGCATCGAAGCCCTCAACAACCACAATGGCGACGAGTATGCCTGCATAGCAGAGCTTTATCTCCTCGACGAGAACGGTGAGCGTCTGTCACGTGAGCCTTGGAAGATTTCATACGCCGATTCTGAGGACATCCAGACAGGAAACCGTGCAGGAGATAAGATTTACGACCTTCAGGAATCTACATTCTGGTCAACGGTTAAGGGCGTTAAGTTCCCTCACCAGATTATCATCGACCTCGGAAGGGAGCGTACTCTTACAGCTCTTCAGTATCTCCCACGTATGGAGTCAAATGTGCCTGGTGCAATCAAGGACTACAAGATATATGTAAAGAAGACTCAGTTTAAGTTCTAAACTCACGATATCAATTGAAAAGGCAGTCGATAGCGGCTGCCTTTTTTTTGCACAGGACAAACGCCTCGACAATCGTTCTACAGTTCCTCGATAATGCAAAAAAAGAAAAAACAAAAAAAACACATTGCCTGTGTAAGTTTTTCGGGATTCTTGCGACTAATGGGTAAAAGAAACAAAAAACAACAAAACAAAATGGATAAGCAAGAGCAAAGTTTTCTAAACCTTGTGGAGCAGAACAAACAAGTGATATACAAAATCTGCTTCATGTATGCCTCGGACGATGAGACGGTAAGCGACCTCTTTCAAGAGGTGACGCTAAATCTTTGGAAGGCATATCCAACGTTCCGAGGAGAGAGTAAGCCGATGACGTGGATATATCGTATTGCGGTGAACACGTGCGTGTCATGGTTGCGTACAACGAGCAAGCATCCCCAGACAGTATCGCTGACACTCTCGATGACAGAACTCTTTGCCGATGAACAGGAAAGAGAAAACCTGAGAGAACTCTACACACTCATCAACCGCCTCGGCAAGTTGGAACGCGCGCTGATTATGCTATGGCTGGACGAAAAGAGCTATGAAGAAATCTCTGAGATACTCGATATTTCAGTCACTAATGTGGGAGTGCGCATCAACCGCATAAAAGCGAAACTGAAGGCAATGTCTAACAATTAACAACAACAAAACTTAATTATGGAACTCGACGAACTTAAACAAAAGTGGAACGCACTTGACGAACGTCTGTCAAAGAGCGAAGTGTATAACCAGCGCATGTTGCAGGAAATGCTCAAGAATAAGAACAAAACAGCATACTCACAGTTGCAGGGACGAGGTATTTATGGCCTCATTGTAACATTATTAGTGGCAACCGTAGTCTTGCCTTTGTGCAATATAAACGGCGTGTTAAACATGACGGAGTTGTACATTCTTGAATCAATATGCTTACTGGGAATCGCTATGGAAATTCCACGCCTTGTGATTCTGTCGCGCTTCGACGTGACAAAGAACCCGCAGGAGCAGCTTCGCAATCTCGTAAACTACAAGCGTTGCTATCTTTATGAATTAGTCATAGGCGGTTCGGTTGTTTGCGTAGGAATCTTGTCAACACTTTTCATCAAAGAAGCAACATCGTCTCATGGAATTCTACATGTTCTTTGCAGTTTAGTTGCCGGTGGTGTGTGCTGCTGGTTAGGATGGAAGAAGCATCAGAGTACGGCAGCAGAAATTAAGCAGAATCTTGACGAACTGAACGAACTATAATCAATATTCCAGTTCATAATGCAATGGACAGCGTCGGCACAAGACCGATGCTGTCCATTATCTTTGTACAAAGCCTTTCACCCAATGGCGATAAGCTTAATTTCGAAGATGAGGGTAGAGTTGCCCGGAATGTCGCCGGCATTACGTGAGCCATATCCCATGTCGGAAGGAATGTAAACAATCCAATGGTCACCTATGTGCATATTGACAAGAGCAATCTGGAAACCGCTGATAAGCTCGTTCACACGGAAAGCCTCAGGACACTTGCGTGCGAAAGAGTCGTCGAACACCTTGCCGTTGATGAGCGAACCTTTGTAGTGGCACGTAACGATGCTGCGCGGCTTAACCTCGCCGCTGCCGTCGCCCGATTCTATAACTTTGTAGAGCACACCTCCACGAAGCTCTTTGATGCCTTCCTGCGAGCGAAGATTTACAAGAAACTCCTCGTTCTTCTGTATGTATTCTTTCTTTCCCATTGTATAATGCTTTTGTTCGTTAAACATATAGTCTGACAACCGTAAAATGGTGGTTTATCACTCGCTAAAACGCTATTTACGGTCCTTGAAATACTTCCATAGCGGAGCAGCCATGAGCGACTGCACAATCTCACCCCTTTGCAGGAGGTCGTACACAGTATCGCTGTCGAGCAGTTCGCACGTAAGGTCCTCCGTGTCGTCAAGATGCTGTTTGCCCGTCTTCTTCACGCCTGTGGCAAGGAACGTGTGGCAAAGGTTGTTCATCGACGTAGGGTTGGGGGAGAGAGTCATGAACTCCTGCCATGTTCCGCCACCGAATCCCGTCTCCTCCATCAGTTCACGCTGTGCCGTTTCGAGTGGCGACGCATCCGTCTCGTCCATGGTTCCGGCACAAAGCTCGTACTTATACACTCCAAGCGCATAGCGGTATTGACGTATCATAATCATCTTACCGTCCTCGGTAACGGCTATAGTGTTGACCCATGTAGGGTACTCAATCACGTAATAGTCGGGTATCACCGTGCCGTTGTGAAGTTCCACCTTGTCGCAACGAACCGTGAGCCACGGACGCTGAATGATGTAGTTCTTTTCCAACGTCTTCCAACGCTTTTCTAAAGTCGTAGTTTCATCCATAGTCGTCATGCCTTAATGGTTCTTATGTTCTCGTATTTGTGACAGAACACAGTGTAGCAGCACAGCCCGATAATCATGCTGCACAGTGCTACAAGCGCCGTATATTCGTATCCCAGTCCAGCCTTGACAGGCAGTCCGCCGCAATATGCGCCCATGGCGTTGCCGAAGTTGAAGGCTATCTGTATCATAGCACCGCCGAGCAGTTCGCCGCCCTCGGCGTAGCGGATGAGAAGTAATTGTTGTGGAGAGCCTACGCCAAACAAACCGAACGTGGCAAGCGTCATCAGAGGCACAGCCACCCAGGGATTGTAGCCGAACAGAAACTCGCCCGTGAGTGCCACGAGCATTAACGCCTGCAGCACTCGTCCAGCATGGCCAGGACCTATATTGTCCGACAGCCTGCCGCCGTAGATGCCTCCCAAAACCATGCCCACACCAGCCAGTACCATCATCAAAGGCATCCAATTGGCAGGTATGCCGCTGACATGAGTGAGCATAGGACTTACGTAGCTGTACCAGCACATCATGCCTCCGTTGCCGAAGAATGTGGCAGCTATGACAAGCCACGGGGCAAGGCTGCGAAGGAAACGGAACTGAGCCTTCTTGCCGTTGCTCGGCAGAGCCTCCATGTACGGAATGAAGCGGAAAATGCTCAGCCATGTGGCTAAGCCAACGATGCTTGAGGCATAGAATATGATTCGCCATGAAAACGTGTCGGCTATGAATGTGCCCAACGGAATGCCTATGAGGTTGGCAACCGTCATTCCCATGCCCATCACGGCTATGGCGAGTGCGCTCTTACCCTCTGCCGACACTCTGTCGGCCACTATGCAGCCCACTCCGAAGTATGCGCCGTGCGGCAGTCCTGCCATGAATCGCAGCGACATCATCAAGGAATAGGCGCGCGACGGACACATGGCCATGCTGACCGATGCCACGCAATATACCGCCATGAGCAGGTAGAGAATCCTCTTCAGCGGCCATGTGCGAAGTCCCAATGCCACGGCCGGAGCACCTACGCACACGCCCAGGGCATAGGCCGAAATGAAATGACCTGCCTGTGGAATGCTTATGCAGAAGTCCTTTGCCATATAGGGCAGTATGCCCATCATCATAAACTCGGTTATTCCGAGTCCGAAAGTGCCCATGGCAAGTGCCATGAGACTGTTTCTGTTACCCATCAATCTTTTTTACCTTTACAATTATGCTGCAAAGGTAGCGCATTTACCAAAAACTGCCAAACAACATATACAAAACATCCTTGCGCATAGGACAATGTTGTGCTCTTTGGCGATTGTACACAACAAAAAAGTCCTTATCCTTGTCAGTCTGTCCGTTTAGCCATATATTTGCATACAATTATACTCAAAACATTAAAAGCATGATAAAGAAAGTATTACTTACATTGATTTGCATTCTCACTATGTGTGTGAGTGTTGTGGCACAGAATGCTGGCGACAAGATTGTCGGAACTTACAAGGCTGTCAAGGACGGTAAAGTGAGCAAGGTGAAAATCTCAAAGAACGGCAATGGCTACAAGGCACAGATTATCTGGCTCGAACAGCCAAACAACCCTGACGGAACGCCAAAGCTCGACACTAAAAACCCTGACAAGGCTAAGCGTTCGGTACATGCCGACAAGATTGTGCTTGTGGATAAGGTAGTGTATAATGACGGCGTGTGGGGAAACGGCAAGATATACGACCCGACAAAGGGCAAGAGCTTCAACGTTGAAATGAAGTTCAAGGATGCCAAGACGCTTCTTGTTAAGGGCTCGCTCCTTGTGTTCTCACAGACTGTTGAATGGACAAAGCTTGACTAATGCCGCTATGGTATAGGAAAAGAGGATATGACCGATGAGTCATATCCTCTTTTTATTTGTAAGACCTTTACCATCAATTAGATTTTTTTTGCTATATTTGCAATACCGTAGAAGGCTGAAAGGTGCAAATAATAGCCTTGACGAAGGCTTTTTCTACGAGACATCTACGTACCATCTACGTATTTCCTACGGATATCCTTCGGGTACTCTACGGGTATTCTCCGAGTCTGACCCGTAAAACATCCGTAGAAATCCGAAGAAAATGCGTAAAACACCCGTACAACAATCTGTTTTGAATCATACTTGCTTCGTAGCATGGTCATAGCCGTTTGGTTAATGACTGCCGTTGATTATCCGATACTTTGATACGTGTCAGGTATTCGTTGGTTGTCAATCGCATAATTGCGTGTGATTGGTAGTGTACAGGTCTGCAAGACGATTCGTCATGCAGCCCTGTATTCTGTAGGTGTCTTGCCCGTGTGACGCTTGAAGAAGCGTATGAAGTGCTGCGGATATTCAAAGCCCAGACGCATGCTAACCTGTGTGACGTTAAGCGTTTCGTCGGACAAGAGTTCCTTGGCAGCTTTCATGATGTGGTCTGCTATGAAGTCCTGAGCCGTGCGTCCCACTTCGGTCTTTATCAGTTCACCGAAATAACCTACCGAGTAGCAGCATTTGTCGGCAAAGTAGGCAACGGTAGGGAATCCCTCAAGTTCTGCCTTGTTGGCTATGTAGTCGTTGAGCAGCGTCTCAAATTTCTTCACGACCGTGTGGTTTATTTCCTCGCGTGTGATGAACTGTCGGTCGTAGAAGCGCAGACAATAGTTGAGCAGCAGTTCGATGTTGCTTATTATCAATTCGCGTGTATGCTTGTCGATGGCATGCTGCATCTCTTGCTTAATCATGTTCAACACTCCGTGGAATATCTCCACTTCGCCTGCCGACAGGTGTAACGCCTCGCTGCTTGTATAGTTGAAGAACTCATAGCGCGACATCTGGCGTCCCAGCTGGGTACGTGCGAGAAAGTCGGGATGAAACACCAGTGCCGTCCATTTCGGTGCCTCGACATCAGGGTTCGGTTCAACGTGGATGCTTTGTCCTGGTGCAAACGACGTAACGGTCATCTCGTCGAAGTCGTAGGGCGTGCGTCCGTAGGATATCTTGCAGCCCTTGTTTTCCTTGAGGAAAAGCGCGTACAGTCCGTAGTGAACCATACATTCCTCAACCTTGATGGGCTTGTCGAAGCGTCCGACGCTTACCAACGGATGGAGAGTCTCAAAGCCGTATGTGTCGTTGAACTCCTGAATGGTGTTGAAAAAATACTCTTTCATGCTCGCTATGTTTTATGACGTTTATTTCAGTTTTAGAATGTCCTCCACAATCTGCTCGTCAAGCAGACGGTTGTCTGCCAGCAGCTGTGTCTGGTCGAAGCGGTCGTAGAGGTCTTTCTTTATACCGCCTACAAGCACCTTCATGTTTGAAGTGGCATAGAAGGCAGCAATACGCTGTCCGAATCCTCCGTCCTTGCATCCGTCCTCGAGTGTGACAACGATGTCGTGACACAGTTTGAGGTCGTTGAGTGTTTCCTCGTCCACATCGTTGAGGTAGCGTGGATTGACGAGTGTTGCGTCGATGCACTTTTCTTCAAGAAGACGCACGATGTTCTCGCCTTTCTGGTAGAAGCTGCCCGCAGCTATGATGGCCACCTTACTGCCTCGCTTTGCAATCTTGTAATGTGGCTCGTATGAATATTCCGTGTCAACAGGAGTCGTAGAGTGGTGTACTCCGTTGCTCGGCATTCGAATAGCCACAGGCTTCTGGTCTTGCTTCACAGCCCATTTGAGCATGGCGAAATACTCCTCGCATGTTGTAGGTGCAAGGTAGATGAGGTTAGGAATGCTGGTCAGCATAGGTATGTCGAACAGACACACGTGCGTGATGTCGTTCATGCCTCCAGTTCCGCCCCAAACCACATTGATTACGGCTGGGTTTGAGTTGATGCAGAGGTCCTGGGCTATCTGGTCATAGGCACGCCGTATGAATGTGGAGTAAACTGACCATACAGGTCGCAGACCTCCCTTTGCCATTCCGCTTGCCATGGCGCAAGCTTGTTCCTCGGCTATGCCCATGTCTATGTGCTGCTTGCCGGCAAGCTCGCGCTTTGCCTTGTTGAAGCCGGCTGCGGCAGGCGTTCCGGCTGTTACGGCAATGAGGGTAGGGTCGGACTTCATCTCCTTCAGCATCCAGTCGCTGAGCAGCTGCTCGTATGATTCACCGTTGCCGAAGTTCACGAGGCTCTTGCCCGTGGCTATGTCGAACGGCATGTTCCAGTGCCAAGGCTCCTTGTTGTCAACGGCAGGCTGATAGCCGTGTCCCTTCTCCGTGTGGATATGTACCACGGTTGGCTTGTCGGTATCCTTTACGCTTTCGAATACTTCGATTAGCTTTTCTATGTCGTTGCCTTCCTCAAGGTATTTGTATTCAAATCCCCATGCCTTGAACCAGTTGCATTCAGCCTGTCCGTTTGTCTCACGCAACAAACGGAGATTCTTGTATATGCCTCCGTGGTTCTCCGCGATGCTCATCTCGTTGTCGTTTACGACTATAATGATGCCTGTGCCCAGCTCGCTTGCCTCGTCAAGACCTTCGAAGGCCTCGCCTCCAGAGAGAGAGCCGTCGCCTATGATGGCAATGATATTCTCCTTCGTGCCTTTTATGTCACGTGCCTTCTGAAGTCCCGTGGCAAGCGACACGGATGTACTTGTGTGTCCTACCTCGAAATTGTCATATACAGGGCTTTCGGCTGGTGATGAGTAGCCGCTTATGGCGTTCATGTCGTCAATGTTGCCGAGGAATCCGCTTGCTCGTCCCGTGAGTACCTTGTGAGGATATGACTGGTGGCTCACGTCGAACACGAACTTGTCCACCGGAGCATTAAATACATAGTGCATTGCAACGGTAGCCTCGACGATGCCGAGGTTTGGTCCTACGTGGCCGCCGTGCTTGCTTACGCGGTTGAGTACTGCCTCGCGGGTCTCACGTGCCACTTCCTTGAGAGCCTCAATGTCCAGACCCTTCAAGTCGGCTGGTGACTTTATTTTTTCTATATACATAATTGTTATCTTTTGGTTTCGGTTGCAAAGGTATATCTATTTAATTTTCTGTAAAGTAATTGAATTGTGGTTGTAATAACCAATTTTACGGATTGTTCCAAAGGGAAAATGTCCGGGCAACAATATGTTTGTTTTTGCCTGTCAAACACGCTTGAATTGCAAAACAGGCTTTGCAAATGTAGTAAAAAGCATTGTTAGTGAGAAAAAACTTATGAATAAATGAAAAAAAGTTATAAAAAGTTTTGGAGAAACAAAAAAGTTTCTATAACATTGCAGCATCAAACTTGAATTCATATAAGAATATCCACACAAAATGGATTTCTATCTGAAAGATTGTTTAACTATTTAATAAAAATTGCTATGAAGCTTACAGACATGGTTGCCAGGAATCTTGGCGTATGGATTGGAATAGCCGTCCTTGTCTTTTTCGTAATTGCAATTTTATATAAGTTTTTCAATTTAGGATAATTTTAGGATAGTTGCAATACGACGAAGCAAGTTTGGTTATTATAACAGCCACCTTCTGAGTAAGGTTGGTATTTATTAAATTCTTCATTTGAAGAAATGCAGTTACCCTTAACTGCGAGATTATCTCCCAGTACAGCAGGTTTATCCTTAATACGCTGTATCTGGGAGTTTTTTATGTCCTTACGTGTATTGTCGTTGTGGGTGGAGAATGGGGGTAGGCATAAAAAAAAGAGCTTTCGTTTCACAACGTTAGCTCCCGTTATTAACTATTTTAGAGTTAAAACCTAAAAGTGATGCAAATTTAAGTGTTTCGATTGTAATTTGCAACTTTTATCCGACTTTTTGCTTTGTAAATCATCATTTTTTATCGAAAAAGTTTACAAATAATCATATCGGCTTCATTTCTTGTGATTAAACGATGTTTACGCTAATGCAAAAAAATGTCGGGAAGAATGTTTTATGATTCTTCCCGACAATGAATATCTGTTGTCTGCCTTGCTTTTCGGCTTGTAATGTTTGTCTTTGAAAACCTAAGAACTCACTAACTTACAAGCCTTACGGCTTGCAAACTTACTTAATCACGCCCTTAATCTTCTCTACGTAAGCGTCGATAGAAGCTATGGCTGTAACGTTCACGATGTCGTGTACAGAAGATTCTGAGTCTGTGAAATGAATAGCCTTGTTAAGTCCCATTTGGATAGGGCCGATAACCTCAACCTCTGGTGCAAGTGCCTGCAAAAGCTTGTAGCCGCTGCTTGCTGCCGACATGTTAGGGAAGATGAGTGTGTTCACATCCTTGTCCTTGAGACGTGTGAATGGGAATTTCTCATCGCGGAGCTCGCGGTTCATTGCGAAGTTGAGCTGCATCTCACCGTCAACAAGCATGTCTGGGTAAGTCTCGTGGAGTGTCTGAACAGCCTTGCGTACTGCCAATGGTGAGCCGCATGAGTCTGTACCGAAGTCAGAGTAGCTTATCATGGCCATTACAGGGTCTTCGTTGAAGAAGCGTACTGTGTCGTGTGTGAGCTTTGCTACATCTACGAGAACTTCGTCGTTTGGATGACGGTTGATGAGTGTATCTGAGAGGTAGTATGTACCTTTCTTTGTGTTTACAATGTGCATTGCACCGAATGTCTTGAATCCTGGACGGATGCCAATAACATCCTTTGCTACCTTGATTGTGTCAGTCTGCTTAGTGTAGAGACCTGTGATGAATGCGTCGGCATCACCTGTCTCGACCATCATCATACCGAAATAGTTGCGCTCAAACATCTTGTCAAGTGCCTGATCAAATGTGTATCCCTCACGCTGACGCTTTTCTGCAAGGATGTGGGCGTAGCGTTCGCGGCGCTCTGCCTCACGGCCGTGGCGGAGGTTTACTATTTCAATGCCGTCGAGTGAGAGGTCAAGTTCCTTTGCCTTCTTGGAGATAATCTCTTCGTTTCCGAGAAGGATAGGGTGGCAGATGCCTTCAGCCTTGGCTGTTACGGCAGCCTTAATCATTGTTGGGTGCAATCCCTCGGCAAACACTACGCGCTGTGGATGCTCGCGTGCTGTGTCGTAAAGCTTCTGTGTGAGCTTTGTCTCCTGACCGAGAAGCTGACGGAGAGTCTTCTTGTATGCGTCCCAGTCTGTGATAGGAGTACGTGCCACACCGCTTTCGATTGCTGCCTTGGCAACTGCTGCACTGACCTCAGTAATGAGACGTGGGTCAACTGGCTTCGGAATGAAGTACTTAGGGCCGAAAGTAAGGTCGTTGACGTGGTAAACGTCATTGACTACGTCTGGTACCGGCTGCTTTGCAAGGTCGGCTATGGCGTGAACGGCAGCCATCTTCATCTCCTCGTTGATAGCAGAAGCGTGTACGTCGAGTGCACCACGGAAGATGTAAGGGAAGCCGATTACGTTGTTAATCTGGTTAGGGTAGTCGGAACGTCCTGTTGACATGAGTACGTCTGGGCGGCTTGCCATTGCGTCCTCGTATGAAATCTCTGGTACAGGGTTTGCCAAAGCGAATACGATTGGGCTCTTTGCCATAGAGCGTACCATGTCTTGTGAGAGTACGTTTCCCTTTGAGAGTCCTACGAAAACGTCTGCGCCCTTGACAGCCTCTTCAAGTGTGTGAACGTCGCGACGGTCGGTAGCGAACATCTTCTTCTGCTCTGTGAGGTTTGGACGGTCGGAAGTGATTACGCCCTTAGAGTCGAGCATTACAATATTCTCTACGCGTGCACCGAGTGCGACATAAAGCTTTGTACATGAGATGGCTGCTGCACCTGCTCCGTTGACTACAATCTTAACGTCAGCAATGTTCTTGCCTGCAACCTCAAGTGCATTCTTGAGACCTGCAGCAGAGATGATAGCTGTTCCGTGCTGGTCGTCGTGCATTACAGGAATGTCAAGAGTCTTCTTCAAACGTTCCTCAATGTAAAAACACTCAGGAGCCTTGATGTCCTCAAGATTGATACCTCCGAAGGTTGGAGCAATCTTCTCAACAGCCTCGCAGAACTTCTCAGGGTCTTTCTCGTTTACCTCGATGTCGAACACGTCGATACCTCCGTAAATCTTGAAGAGGAGTCCCTTACCTTCCATTACAGGCTTTCCGCTCATGGCGCCTATGTCGCCAAGACCGAGAACGGCTGTACCGTTAGAGATAACCGCTACGAGGTTGCCCTTGTCGGTATATTTGTAAACGTCGTCTGGATTCTCCTGAATCTCCAAGCATGGATATGCCACGCCAGGTGAATATGCTAATGAAAGGTCTGTCTGAGTGCTGTGGGCTTTTGTAGGAATAACTTCAATCTTGCCCGGTCTGCCAGTCTTGTGATACTCAAGAGCTGCTTCTTTTGTGATTTTTACCATATTTTTGTATCTTGTTTTTGATTTTTTTGCGTTTTAACTATGTCACGTTAATAACGCGACACGCACATATATTAATAATGTATATGATAGATTGTAATTACTATTCGATAAATCTTTTTATTTTTAACTCTTATCGCCGGCAAAAATACAACAATTTGTAAGTACAGCCAAAAGTTTTATGTTAATCTTTTATTTTTGTAGAGTATTTTATGTTAAATCCTTACAAAATGTAGTTATTCTGATAATATAATGACATTTTATCTTGTTTTTGAAGGGAAACAACATCATTTTCACATTTCATTTCTTTGTGTCAGTTAATAATGTTTCTGTAAACTTTCTAACAATTAAGCATATACATTTGAATCGGCTCTTTCTGATGCCTAAATCAGTAATCATTTTTTTCTTTAAAGGAAATAAGAATTAAATAATGTTAAAATGGCTTATTTCAAAGCAAGAAAACAGTTTTTTGTAGTTATAAAATTTCTTTTATATAATTTTTCTATATATATTTGGGGCGTCTTTCAAAAGACAGGTATGTTCACTATAGTCTAACCCTAAAATTTAAGATGTATGGAGAAGAGAATTGACTTTGACCTTTCTGGCGTCTATCAGGCAAAGGAAAGAGAAGAGAAGCAAACACGCTTCTCAGTAGCAGAAATGTCTGTTACAGAAATTTGGTATCAGTAATGCTACTTACGCTGAAGGAGTTCAGTTCAAATGATGAGGTGTTAAAGTTTACTATTAAGCAAATTTAAAACAAATTATCAAATGGAACATTCAGAAAGTAAAGATTCAGATTAAGACCCTTACCACATTCAGATGTTGGTAAGGGTCTTTAGTTTTCCTGTGTCTTTATTATTCTTGAATATTGCCTTTCGACAGTCATTCGTCTGTTTACTCCATGGAGCGTAGCGGAATTAACTTCGTTTTATTTCCTTTTACTCATAGCAAGTAAAACGTTGGCGATATTTGCGAAAGTTGAGTTTATACTTTAAGCAAACATGCTTTTGGTACAAAACGGTTTGACGTTTGTTGTCCAAAAGCATGTTTACTGTTCAAAAGCATTTGTCATTTGCCCTTTACAAGATTTCCTAATACGCTGCGTGTAATCTCGCGTGTGGCAGTTCGCGTGGCAGAATTGACAGCATTCCTTGTTACTTTCTTGCCGAGTGATGTCTTGCTTTTGCTTCCCGTTACAGAATTTGCTACGCTTGTACCTATGGCAGCGGCTACGCTTGTGAGTACTGCTCCGAATATCTTACCCAGGATGCTTTTTCCGCCAGACGACTTCTGTGCCTTCTCTTGTTCATTTGCAGCCTTGGCGTTGGCCTTTGCCTGTTCCTTCGCCATCTTTTCTTCCTCGGCAGCCTTTGCGTTTTGCTCCGATTCTGCAAGCAATACTTCGAATGCACTTTCACGGTCAACCAACTTGTCGTAGCGGCCATAGATGCGTGATGACTTTATTATCTGCTCACGCTGGGCATCTGTGATAGCTCCAATCTGGCTGAGAGGGAAGAGTATCTTTGCCTTTTCAACCACGGTTGGTATTCCTTTCTCATCGAGGAACGATACAAGTGCCTCTCCGGTTCCGAGTTCCATGATGGCATCCTCGGTCTTGAATGCTGCATTGGCGCGGAAGGTTTCTGCTGCCGCCTTCACATTCTTTTGTTCCTTAGGCGTGAATGCACGCAGGGCGTGTTGCACACGGTTTCCTAACTGAGCGAGAACGCTGTCGGGAATGTCGGAAGGGCTTTGAGTTACGAAATACACGCCGACACCTTTACTTCTTATCAAACGTACAACCTGTTCAATCTTGTCAACTAATGCTTTCGGGGTATCGTCGAAAAGCGTGTGTGCCTCGTCGAAGAAGAACACAAGTCTCGGCAGCTCCAAGTCGCCCACCTCTGGCAGTTGTGCGTAGAGGTCGGACAGGAGCCAAAGCAGGAACGAAGAGTACAGCTTTGGATTGAGCATCAGCTTGTCGGCTGCAAGTACGTTCATCACGCCTTTGCCGTCAGGACTGCATTGGAGAAGGTCCATGATGTCGAACGAAGGTTCGGCAAAGAATTTCTCACCGCCTTGGTTCTCTATTGCCAGCAAGGCTCTCTGTATGGCTCCAACGGATGCTGATGCCACGTTGCCGTATTTGCCTGTATATTCTGAAGCGTGTTCCGACACGTAGTTGAGCATTGAGCGTAGGTCCTTAATGTCAATTAAGAGCAGTCCTCTTTCGTCTGCCACCTTAAAGACAACGTTCAGAACTCCTGTCTGTGTCTCGTTGAGGTCGAGCAGACGGGCAAGAAGCTCCGGCCCCATATTGGATATTGTGGTGCGCATAGGATGACCTTTCTCTCCGAACACGTCGTAGAAGCATACCGGGCAGCCATGAAACTGTGGGTTTTCAATGCCGAACTCCGCACATCTTTTCTCTATGAAGCCCGACATCGATCCTGTCTGACTAATGCCCGAAAGATCACCTTTCATGTCGGCCATGAAGCATGGAACGCCTGCTTGCGAGAATGTCTCTGCCATAACCTGAAGGGTGACGGTCTTACCCGTTCCTGTGGCACCAGCCACAAGGCCGTGGCGGTTAGCCATTTTGCCGCACAAGCTAATAGGTCCGTTGTCGCTATGTGCTATGTAAAGTTGTTTGTCTTGAGTGTACATATTATCAATTAAGTCAAGTTAGTTAATTATTTATCTGTCGAGCAAGACAGGCCTCACCGGGTCTGTCAGGCGATATATGTGGTCGTATTCAACTGTCAACACTCCCTTTACCTTGCGGAAATGTTGCATCGTTTCCTCCAGAGTCTTGTCGTCGGGCTTGCGAATGGCCATGCCAGGAATAATGGAATAGTCATAGACAATGGTAGCCTTATATTCCTTCACGGCTTGGAGAAGCGGCGACTTGCCGACGATAGAGTCGTACATGACAAGGAATGTAGTGGGAGAGTGTTCTGCCGCAATTCCTTCATGTATGCTGACAATCTCGGCTATCTGACGACTGCGACATGAGGCGAAGCACGTCAGTACAAAGCACGAAAGAAGGAGGAAAGGTAGTTTGATGTTCATGTCAGTATTTACATTTGTAAATAGATTTACCAGCCGCGTGGCAGAGTAACATTTTCGAGAGCATGTGCCTCTGCAAACAGAGGGGCTATTTCTTCGTCGCGAAATCCTGCTATGCCGCATCCTATGCGCGTAACGAGGAAGGTAAGCTCTTTATGTTCGCGTGCAAAGTCTATGAACTCATCTACATAAGGCTTTATTTCGTTCACTCCGCCGTGCATGGTTGGAATGCCGTAGCTTTGTCCCTGAAGTCCGACGCCCTGTCCCATGATGGCTCCAAACTTCTCATAGGCTATTCTTGCCGCGCCGCCTCCATGCATGCCTTTAAGGTTGCTGCCAAAGACGAACACCTCGTTGGGCTTGAGGCTTGTTATCATGTTGGGTGTAATTCTGTTACCGCTCATATTGCTATTTGTTTTTTGTGATTGGAAATAAAGTATGTGATCATACAGCACTTTTGCGTCGCGGATGATGTCTGCATGGTCGGCGGCAAGTGGTGGAAGTGCATCAAGGGGAAACCATTTTGCACCCGCAGCATCGTCCTGGCCTGCTACTTCTTGAGGCTTGTCGATGATGGCAAGCGATGCAACGGTAACGATTCTGCCTCGCGGGTCGCGGTTCACACCAGAATAGGTCTTGACTTGATGTACTTCCGTAACCTTCAGACCTGTTTCTTCTTCCAACTCACGCATGGCACATTGCTCAACGGTCTCGTCCATCTCCATAAATCCGCCCGGCAATGCCCAGCTTCCCTTGAATGGTTCGTTGCCGCGTTGTTTGAGCAAGATACTCGGCTGTTTTTCTCTCGTTATTTCCACGCAGTCTGCAGTCAGGGCAGGACGTGGATATTTGTATGTGTATGACATTATGATTCTGTTTTTGTTTTTTTGCAAAAATAAAGCAAAAAAGAATAACGTAAACAATATATGTGTGAAATAATGTGTGAGTGTTATTTTATTTTTCATATTTTTCTGCCCCCATTCTGTAATTTTGGTTATCAAAACACAAAGAGACGTATGTTCCGGGTATAATATTTAGTCTATCTTTGCAGCAAACATAATAATTAAATAAAAGAATCAACTTTCGCAAGTATCGCTAACGCTTTACTTGCTTGGAGTAAAAAAGGAGTTAAGCGGAGTTAATTCCGCTACGCTCCATGGAGTAAAACGGACGTTTGACTGTTTACGGATGCGTTTTAAGCGAAATAGTATCGTCCT
>JAFSSN010000026.1 GCA_017450985.1 Bacteroidaceae bacterium | reverse complement strand
GGACGAATGATGTGAATTGGAAATTGATAAATGGAGTAAAATACATTTTTCACTCTTCATTCTTCACTCTTTTTTCTTTGGAAGTAAAAAGGAGTTGTCGGAAGTAAAGAGACGAATGTCTGTTTACGGATATGTTTGCCGCGATAGAGCATTTTTCATTTCCCTCTCTGCCGCAAGCCATTCTTCTTTCCGTCATAGGCGAAAGAGTATCGTCCTGAGCGAAGCGGTTACTCCTTTTTACTTCACGAAGTTAACTCTAGTTTACTACTTGCGAAACTTCAGTAAACATAAAAGCAGGCTCACAATTAAGTGAACCTGCTTTTATAATATATGTGTTAATAAACTCTTCCTTTAGTTGAAAAACGCCTTGAACTTAGAGAAAATCTTGCTCTTCATGCTCTCGTTAGGCTGGAACTCGCTGCTGTTGGCAAACTCCTCCATAGCATTGCGCTGCTCCTTTGTGAGCGTCTGAGGCACGTAGATGCTTACGTTCACAAGCTCGTCGCCCTTCTGTCCGCGGTTGTAGCCCTGTACCTCTGGCACGCCCTTTCCGCGCATACGAAGCACAGTGCCCGGCTGTGTTCCTGGCTCGATGTTGAGCTTAGCCTTGCCGTCAACTGTTGGCACTTCCACCTGACATCCGAGTGTTGCCTGAGGAATGGTGAGCAGAAGGTTATACACAAGGTCGTTGCCGTCGCGTACAAGCTCTGGATGCGGTTTCTCAGATATCACAATCTGAAGGTCGCCGTTCACACCCTTGTGACGTCCTGCGCCTCCCTTGCCTTCGAGAGTGAGCACCATGCCCTCCTGAAGTCCTGCAGGGAAGTTGATTTCCTCAATGCTTTCGCCAGCCACGATACCTTCACCGTGACAGTATGGACACTTGTTCTTGATTACCGTACCCTCACCGCCACACGTAGAGCAGGTGCTCTGTGTCTGCATCATACCGAGTATTGAACGCTGCTGACGGATTACGAAGCCCGTACCGTGACATGTGTTACAAGTCTCCACCTTTCCGTCGGCAGAGCCTGAACCGTTACAGTGTGTACATACCACATCCTTCTTCACCTTGAACTTCTTCTTCGTACCGTTCACAATCTCGTTGAGGTCGAGCTGTACACGCATACGCTGGTCGCGTCCCCTGTACACAGGCTTGCGTCCGCGCTGCTGTCCGCCTCCGAATCCTCCGAAACCGCTGAATCCGCCTCCGAATCCGCTGCCGTTGAATATGTCGCCGAAAGCAGAGAAGATATCGTTGATGTCGAATCCCTGTCCGCCACTGAATCCGCCCATGCCGTTCACTCCGTCTGGACCGAACTGGTCATAGCGCTGACGCTTCTCAGGGTCGTGCAGCACGTCGTATGCCTCAGCCGCCTCCTTAAACTTCTCCTCGGCCTCCTTGTTGCCCGGGTTACGATCCGGGTGATACTTGATGGCGAGTTTCTTGTATGCGGTCTTTATCTGTTGGTCTGTAGCGTTCTTGTCCACGCCCAGCACCTCATAGTAGTCTCTTTTTGCCATTTTCTGTCGTAATGTCTTAAAGGTTTGTAACTCGTTTTACTGTGCCACAGCCACCTTGCTGTGACGTATAACCTTGTCGTTGAGCGTGTAGCCACATTCCACACAGTCGATGACCTTGTTCTTCTTGTCCTCAGGCTGACCAGGTACGAGAGCGATAGCCTCGTGGAAGTCAGTATCGAAGTCCTTGCCCACGGCATCAATCTTTTTGAGTCCTTCCTTGGCGAGCAGTTTGAGGAACTTGTCGATGATGAGCGTCACGCCCTCCTTGACAGCTGCCACGTCCTCCATCTTGTCCATGTTGCTCTGTGCGCGCTCCAGGTCGTCGATGATAGGGAGCAGGTCGGTGATGACCTTCTGTCCGCCGTTGAGAATTAGCTCAGCCTTCTCAGCAATGCTGCGCTTGCGGAAATTGTCAAACTCAGCCTGCTTGTAGAGAGCCTGCTCCTTCAGCTTAGCAATAGTAGCCTCTGCCTCAGCCAGTTTCTCCTCCGCTGTAGGCTCTTTCTTCTCCTCAGTTTTCTCCTCGCTGTCAGTCGTGTCAGTCTTAGCAGCGTCGTCGGCAGTCTGTGCCTCTTCGCTTACGTTGTTCTTAACTTCCTCGTTTGCAGTCTCGTCGAGAGCCTCGCTATTATTGTTCTGTTCGTTAATATCCTTTGTCATAATACTTTTTATTGTTTCTTAGTATGACACAACAAAAAAGATGCCAGCCGCCATATTGTCATGCCCCATGTGACATAATGTCAGTATGTGACATACTTTTGTCATACTTTCATACGTATTTTCTTATTGCCGTAACACGTCAATTCGTGGATGTTCCAGTTGTCTTTATACTGTCTTGGCGAACTGTTGGAGGTGCTAAAATTGTCCTTGTTGTCCCAGTCGTCTTTTTAATTTATAGGCATTTGTAAAACAAATATATCATGAAATGTCGGAAAGGTATGAAGAAATCTTGCAGTGGGCTTGTGTTTGCAGCAAACAATTTATATCTTTGCAGTGTTAATGAATTACGCATATTAAAATTTAAGAAGCAACGCGGAATGTATCACCTCTGTCGTGCAGTACACGGCTGAAGTGCTTCATACATAAAAACGCTAATGATGTGTTAACTTTAAGTCTGATGTTACAGTCAAGAATAATGGAAGCGACTCCCACTTTTTTATGTCATTTGTTCAGTACTTGTTCAGTACTTGTCCAGTACTTGTTCAGTGTACGACTGAACAAATACTGAACACATAGTGGTTAAGTAGTGAACAAGTGTAAGAGTTGTGTAGGAGACACGAAGCAGTATGACGGCAGTTGCTAAACAGAGGAATGTATGAAATGAATTAAGTCTAATTTTATAAAAGAGAAAAAACTATGAAAAAGAAAAGTACGAGTTTGGGTTTGGTAATACCCGAAAAACTTAGTTTTGGTGGAATGACATTCTACAAGAGACATGGACGTGTGATAGGACGTGTGTCAAATTCAAAGGAGATGCATAGCAACACTTTGGCGCAGTTCAAGCAGCGACAGAGGATGCGCCACACTATAGCATTGTGGAAAATGCTGCGATTCTGTGAAACGATGTTTACGGAGCGTGGCAATGCCTATCAGAATTTTGCATCGCTGGCCAACCGATTGCCGGTATTGTATATTGAAAGGATACGGATGGAGCAAGCATCATTCCTGATGCCGGACATTCCTGTCAGTGACGGCACTCTGCCGACTGTCGGCGAGAGACTGGGCGAGGTGGACGGTGTCGCTGCTCTGATAACCGATTTGTCATGCGATGAGCATCCTTTTCATGAGAAGCTGTGGCTTTATACTGCAGAACAGAAAATGGAGAATGGTTTGCCGCGTGTGAGGTTTTATAAACGTGATGTTTCAAGGAGTGATATGGTTGTTGTGGATGGACACTTGGCATTGGTTGGTGATGAGTATGCTGACGATATGAAGGGCTGGGCGCTGGTAAGGATTATAGACAATCGTTGTTCATCGCAGACCATCGTCACTCGTTGTACGTTGTATCGACAGTACACAACGGAGGAGGCTTTGGAAGCAGCAGCCAAAAGCTATGGCGGACTGACAGAAACATTAGTAATGTAGTGCGGAATCGTAGTAATCATTGAATAATGTGCTTTTTTTTCTTTCTTTATTGTACTGTTCTGTCAAAAATAAAGAAAAAAACATATCTTTGCATTCGAAAATGAGTGTAGAATGTTGTTGCGCGTAAAGCGATAATTGGCACAAAGTTTACTATTTGGCATGATGGAAGATGCAGATCGTATGTTGTATCTTCATGTTCCTCAGAGTATGGAGAATATGGTGTGCATTTTGCTTGTGGTTCCTGTAGTAGAATAAAGCTGCTTTTGCAGCACAAAAAAAATATAAATATATGAAATTGAAAGCAATGTTTTTTATCGTCATGGCATGTGTGTGTATGACGATTGGTGCGTATGCACAGAGTAATCAGAATGAAGTTTATAGGGTAGTGCTCGGCAATGTGAAGTATGTCAATTCGGGGTCAGCGTTGACGGCTTCGAATGCAATAAATGTACTGGGAGTGGTGACAGGTGCCACAAATTCGGGTAAGGTGTCGAAGCAGGCTCCCAGATATGAGAATAACGTTAAGGTGGCTATCGTGAAGGGGCTGTCAGGGGCTAACCGTTATAGGTATTATGACGGAGGCGTGGAACTTGACAATGCTGTAGAGGGTGACCTTGTGGTGGATGCCATCATTTCGAACATTAATCTTGAATCAGAAATCAAGACGTCGGGCAGCGGCTCTAAGAAGAAGGTCATGACCGACTATAACGTGCTTGTGGAGGTGATGCTCACCATGCGTGACGCAAAGACGGGGGAGGTGCTCGAAAGCCAGCAGTTCAAGGGAAAGTGTATGGGAAACTCCGTGTATAAGACTGAGGAAAAGACGTTTGAAGATGCGTTCAACAGTCTGTCTAAGAACATCGTTTCGTTCTTAAACCATCGTTTGCCTCTTACGTCAAGCATTCTTGAGGTGGCAAGTGCCGACAAGAATAAGGTGAAGGAGGTGTATATCGACTTTGGTGGCAGAATGGGGGCTGTGAAGGGCATGCACTTTGATGTATTCAAGGTTTTTGAAATAGCTG
>JAFSSN010000025.1 GCA_017450985.1 Bacteroidaceae bacterium | reverse complement strand
TTCTTCAACTGGCTGAACGAAAAAACATCAATTCAAAGAGCGCATTACGTCCGTTCCACAAAAGGACTTATTGCACATCTGATGGGAAATATCGCCATCGCTTTTGTAAAATTGATTTTTTAACTGCTTATTCGCATTATTTTATAAAAATCATTATCCAATTCACCTTGAAAGCCTATAACTTTCTTATAACTGCGGCAAATATAGATATTATTTCAATATACAACAAATATTTCCTAAAAAAAATTGTGTGCGAACACAACTTATTGACTTTAGTATATAAAACAGCAGTCAAAAAAGCCCTTTTTGCAATCACATACGTAAAATCGAAAACAATCCGTTGCATGATAACACAAACGCTGTTCATATCGTCATACTGACGAAATGGGAGAATCCACTAAGATATATGAATGAAATATAGCAATGTATAAAAAGAAGAACTGCACAAGGCTGCATGATGCCTATAATGCAGTTTCACTTACGCAATTATTCTTGCAGAATATTCAAAAGAAAACAGAAATAAATCTATATGTCAATTTATTTCTGCAATATTTGCTTAATGTGATTTTCTATATCTTTAGCAGTCACATCATAGATTGGCTGCATCTGTTCAAAGATTGCGTCTCTTTGAAAGCGAGAACCGTTGGTAAGCATCGCAAGGATATTCTTCGTCTTTAGCTGATGATTGCTGTATTTGCCTGCTTTACTTATGATATCGTTGATGTCGTAGCCATTTTGAATGATAGAGTAAATATCATAATAATCTCGGAAATTGCTTCTTCTAAGCATCACTTCCATCTTCATTGCACCTATGGCAGAAACGTCTGCCAATTTGAGATTGTTAATATGCTCCACAGGTGACGTGACTGGAGAATAACGATTGCAAGCATAGAATGAAAACTTAACTCCAGACACAACATACTCCACATGATCAATGTCCATAAGGTTCATAGACTGCACCTCTCCTATGGTGGACAGTTCATCCCTTATTTTGCTCCATTCAACTTCCATCTTTTCATCCTTGCTGGTTCTCCACCGCATAAAGTCCAGGTCTTCGCTTTGCCGTGTACCTAATTGCAAAGAGAGTGCTGTGCCACCAACAAGAAGGTACGGCTTTATACATTCAAGTTTTGTGGCTTTTTCAAAAATAAGTGTTGTATGTGGAGCTAATGCCGTCATTGAAAATACTTGTTAAAATGTCTTGTTGACATGGACTTAATATATTTATCTGGCTGCTTCACATGGAAGTAGTACCATGCCAAGAAGCGGTTTAGAGTGTACATATAGTCACCTTGCGGAACCATAAGCTCCAACCACACTTGCTTTATCTTTTTAAAAGGGTATAGGAGAAACAGACTATTTATTTCGTCAATATCAAGGTAAGCCAAAGTCTTCTCTATCAATATGTCATCGGGGATGTCATTGACAGAGTCCGCAGAATAAGACCAAAAACAATGTTCTTGCTTTAGCTTTTCGGATAATTCTTCCTTGATATGTTGTTTTGCAATGTTAGTCATTATGTTATGCCGTCCTTTTCTCGTTTTGCAAAGAAACATATTTATTGCGAGATAGCCAAAAGAAAAGCAGAAATAAATCTGATGGCCGACTTATTTCCGCTTTGTCCAATATGCATGCAAAAATTTTGTTATGCATCCCATTAGTACGTATCCTCGGTTGGAATCCTTTGTCCTTTGCCAGAGGCGAAGAACACACCTTCAAAACTTACGGCTTCGCCATACTTGCACCAATTATAGCAGCTGTATTGAGCCGGCAGTTCTCATTATCCTACTTTCCCAACACGCTGCGCAGAGCCTTTGCCAACTGGTCAGGACATGACGTAGGCTTCATGCCACATCTGATGCCCTCGAGACGCGCTATCACGTCATCAGCCTTCTGCCCCTCGACAAGCGAAGCAATGCCCTTCGTATTACCGTTACATCCTCCTACAAACTGCACCTTATTGATGATGCCTGTCTGCTCATCCACGTCCAGCAAAATGTCACTGGCACATGTACCCTCTGTTCTGTATGCTGCCTTCATATTCTAAAATTCCCTGTACTAAATTATGAAACAAAAACACTATTAAAAGCAAAACCATTTGCATCATTCCCAAGAACAATGCAAATGGTCATGCAAAAAATGAATAGTACGAACACTATTATTTCATGTTAGTATAAACATTCTGTACGTCGTCAAACTCCTCGAGACGCTCAACCATCTTGTCGATAGTCTCACGCTGCTCGTCAGTAATCTCCTTCAAGTCGTTTGGAACGTAAGTAAACTCAGCACCAGTAATCTCGAAGCCATTGTCCTCAAGATACTTCTGAATCTGAGCAAACTGCTTTGGATCGCCGTAGATAGTGATAGTAGTCTCATCCTTATCCTCGTCGTACTCCTCGTCATACTCGTCGTTCACACCGAACTCGATAGCCTCAAGGATGAACTCATCCATGTCGAGACCTTCCTTCTTCTTGAAAGTGAACTGGCTGTAGTAGTCGAAGAGGAAAGAGAGCGAACCAGTAGTACCCATGTTTCCGTTGAACTTATTGAAGATTGAGCGCACGTCAGCAACAGTACGTGTAGTGTTGTCAGTAAGTGTATCAACGAGGATAGCCACACCGTGAGGACCATATCCTTCATAAGTGACACTCTTCCATGCAGACTTGTCCTTGCCGACAGCGTTCTTGATTGCACGGTCGATATTGTCCTTAGGCATATTCTCGTGACGACAAGTAGCAATCACCGCACGAAGGTGTGCATTGTTGTCTGGGTCAGGACCACCTTCAGCCACAGCAATAGCAATCTGCTTGCCGAGGCGTGTGAAAGTCTTAGCCATATTACCCCATCTCTTTAATTTTCTCGCTTTGCGGAATTCAAATGCGCGTCCCATTGTCTTATTCTTTTCTATTATGAATTTATAATTATTTTTGCAAGCTCCGAAGCCTCGTCCAACCTTACTTATATAAATAAGGAAGATATGCGGAAATTCACGTTACTGCCAGACAAGCCGTCCGACACCCGCCTGCGAGGCTTGAACAAAATATGTAATGTAGAGGCAGCCTCCCGATTCACATTCTCAAGACGCCGCCCCTACTCCATGTGTCATTACTTCTTGCCTCTCACCTCAGCACCAGTAGCCTTGACAATCTGCTGCTCAATCTTAGTCATGACAGCCTCGATAGCCTTGTCGTTGAGAGTCTTGTCCTCACTCTGGAGAGTGAAGTTGACAGCGTAGCTCTTCTTGCCGGCAGCAAGGTTCTTGCCCTCATACACGTCGAAGAGCTTAACCTCCTTGAGGAGCTTCTTCTCGGCAGCGTATGCAGCAGCCTCAATAGCTGCGAACTCAACGTTAGAGTCAACGAGGAGAGCAAGGTCACGGCTCACGGCTGGATACTTAGGTATGTCAGTGTAAGTCACCGTAGTCTTCTTGATAAGCTTCATGAGATTTGTCCAGTTGATGTCGGCATAGTAAACCGGAGCATCAACATCCACCTTCTTAGTCTGCTTCTTGCTTACCACGCCATACTCAACGATAGTCTTGCCGCCACGGTTCTTGATAGAAGTACCTACAGCAAACACGTCGTTCTTAATCTCGCCGAACACAAGTGCGCCGAATGGCACGCCGAGACGAGTGAGTATGTTGAGAACGTAAGCCTTCAACTCATATACAGAAGACTCCTCGTCAGCATGTGCCCAGTTGCCGTTCACACGCTTTCCTGTTACCCAGAGACCGAGGTGGTAGTCCTCGCTGTAGGCAGCAAGAATCTTCTTTGAAGACTCTGCACTTGCCTTCAGAGGCTCACCGTTCTCGTCAACCTTAGGCTCGTTCTTGTCCTCTGCGAAATAGTAGCAGTTACCGAACTCGAAGAACTTGAGGTCAGGCATACGACGGTTGATGTTGTGGCAGATGCTTTCGAGACCGCCGAAGAGCAATGTCTGACGGAGTACGCCAAGATCCTGTGAAAGCGGATTGATGAGACGTACACATCCCTTGTTTGCCCATGTAGCACCCTCTGCATCCTCACCCTCTGGATAGTATGAGCTCTTAGTGAGTGAGTTGTTGAGAATCTCGTTGAAGCCGCAGCCCACGAGCTGCTCTGCCACGAGGTTCTGCAACTTATTTGAACGGTCAAGCTCGCCCTTAGTAGTGAGCGAAGACTTAACCTGTGAAGGAATCTCCACGTTGTTATAGCCATAGACACGGAGAATCTCCTCTACGACGTCGCAAGGCTTCTTCACATCCACACGGAATGCAGGAGCCTGCACCTTTATGCCCTCGGCATTGCTCTCAAGCACCTTGAAGCCGAGGTCAGTAAGAATTGACTGCTGAGTCTCAGCAGGAATGTCCTTACCAATCAAGTCTGCAATATACTTGTATGTGCAGTCGATGACAGCATCCTGAGGAAGAGTCTCGTTCTTCACGTCCTTAATCTCCATGGCAATCTCGCCGCCAGCCAGTTCCTTGGCAAGGAGAGCAGCAGCCTTGACAGCATAAATCTGTCCGTCAGGGTCGATACCGCGCTCGAAGCGGAAGCTTGCGTCAGTCTGCAAACCGTGACGACGGGCAGACTTACGAATCCATGTAGGATGGAAATATGCAGATTCGAAAAGCACGTTCTTTGTAGTCTCGTATGTTCCGCTTCCCTTACCGCCGAACACACCGGCAATACACATAGCCTCCTCGGCGTTGCAGATAGCGAGGTCGCGGTCAGAGAGCTTGTGCTCCACGCCGTCGAGAGTGACGAAAGGAGTACCCTCCGGCATAGTCTTCACAACAACCTTGCCGCCCTTGATCATGTCTGCGTCGAAGCAGTGCAGCGGCTGGCCGTAAGCCATCATTATGTAGTTGGTGATGTCCACGATGTTGTTGATAGGACGAAGGCCGATAGTTGAGAGCTTGTCCTTCAACCACTTCGGACTCTCCTTCACCTCACAGTTCTTCACCGTAACAGCGCAGTAGCGAGGACAAGCCTCCTTAGCCTCCACCTCTACAGCGATGTTCAAATCGTTATTGTCAACCTTGAACGCATCTACTGACGGACGGTGCAGGCTTGTCTTGTAACCGTTCTGCTTGAGGTAAGCATAGAAGTCGCGTGCCACACCCCAGTGCGAACAAGCATCTGCGTGGTTAGGAGTGATGTCCACCTCGATAACCCAGTCACTTGTCAGACCATAGTACTCGGCAGCAGGAGTACCCACCACAGCATCCTGTGGCAGCACGATGATGCCGTCATGGCTTGTGCCGACGCCGATTTCGTCCTCAGCACAAATCATTCCGTTTGACTCCACGCCGCGGAGCTTGCTCTTCTTGATAGTGAAACACTCGTCACCGTCATAGAGCTTGCAGCCAAGCTGAGCAACGATAACCTTCTGACCGGCAGCCACGTTAGGCGCACCGCACACAATCTGCTGCACCACGCCGTTACCCTCGTCAACGGTAGTGATGTGCATGTGGTCACTATTTGGATGAGGTTCACAAGTAAGCACCTCACCAACAACGAGTCCTTCGAGGCCGCCCTTGATTGACTGTACCTCCTCAACCGCGTCAACCTCAAGTCCTACAGAAGTGAGAGCCGCAGCAACCTCCTGAGGAGTCATGTCGAAGTCAACGTATTCTTTAAGCCATTTATAAGAAACGTTCATTATATTATAAAGTCTATTTTGTCATTTTAGCGCACAAAGGTAGTGATTTTTAAACAAAAAGTAATATGGTAGGTTCTAAAAAAAATCAAATTATTTAGAACCTACCATATATAGAAGTAAAAATGAGTGCCAATGCTTTTTCCCGAATACACAATTCTGCTTAACAAGCACTCATCCCGTCATCACATCTTCACTTTCTTGCCCTTGTGAATGAACACCCCGTTAACCGGATTGTTTGTACGCACACCGCCCACGGTATAATAGGCATCGCTGCCGCATGAAGCATCGGCATTCACGCTTGCCACACCCAAAGTCACACGGTCGCTCGCACCCACAGGCTTAACCTTTATGCAGTCGATGTTAGGCATCCAAGACGATGCAGAACGGTTGTAGAGACGTATCACGTTCTCGCCCTTCTCAAGCGTCACGTTACAAGTCTTCGTACCAAGTGTTGACCATCCGCCAGAATTGCATGAAAGAGACTTGACATCCTTGCCGTTCACGTTCACCACAATGTTGCGGGTGTCGCCGGATATATACTTGATTTCCAAGGTATATTCACCACCGTTGTCGCTGTAAACGTGACGCCACTGTATGTCGTTGTTAGGGTCGCTGCCGAGCCATCCCACATACATGCCGCCAGAGCTGAGGGAATTCTCCTCATACACAGCCGACTTGTACCACTGGTTGTTGAATATCTCCTGATACTTGCCCAGATAAGCCGTCTCAGCCTCATACAAGTTACGCTCCAGACGCTTCTCGGCTGTCAGAGTGTAGAAGTATGCACCGTGGGCAGGAACCGTAGCCTCCAGCTTGTCAGTCATAGTGCCCAGGTCCTTCTTGCCCAGGAGGTCGCGCACCTCCACCGAGCCGTCGAGGTCGATGTCGTTGAAGTTGATGCTGATGCTCTGCGCCTTGTCCGAAGGATTGTACAGAGCCACGGCACGCGTATTGCCGTAGAGCTGCTTGATGTCCTTAACAAGCACGTAAGTGTCGCCGGTGTGCTGAGCCACGTATGCCTGAATACACAGGTCGTCCTGATTGAGGGCGATAAGCTCCTCGTTCTTCAGCAGCGCAAGCGTCCTCTCGTTCAAGTTCCTCATGTCACATCCGATGAGCAGCGGACTCGACATGATGCACCACATACCGAAGTGCGTGCGGTCCTCCACAGCCGTAAGGTTACGTCCAACCTCAAGCATATCCATGTCGTTGTAGTGGCCTCCATAGCAGTAAGCCGACAGATAGAGGTTCTGCTTGATGATGTCCTTCACCGAGCCCCATGAGGCATTGATGTCGCCCGTGGTACGCCACGAAGCAGCCACGTCCTGCACCCAGTTGCCCGGATAGTCCCAGCGGCACACGTTCATGCGCACATCCGTGCGTCCCGTATTCTTGATAGCCTGTGCAATCGCCTTGTAGCGAGTCTCGGCATCGAGGTCAAGCCCCTCGCTGTTGTGATAGGACACACCGCCGCAGAAATCCACCTTGATGAAGTCGAAGCCCATATCCTTGAAGAAGAAGTCACAGTCGCGCTGGTCATAGCCGTACAGACCCACGCCCTCGGCAATCTTGTCGCCGCCGTGGTAGTTACCGCACGTATTCTTTCCGCCGTCCGAATAGATACCAGCCTTGAGTCCGAGATTGTGGATGTACTTCACTACAGGCAGCAAGCCGTTAGGGAAGCGCGTAGGATGAATAAGCAGTTCGCCCGTCTCCTTGTCACGACCGCCGAAATAGCCGTCATCTATATTTATATGATTGAATCCCACCTTCGACAGTCCGCTGGTTTTCATTGCCAGAGCCTGTCCCTTGATAACACTCTCGCTGATGTTCAAGGCAAAAGTATTCCACGAACTCCACCCCATTGTAGGCTTGTCCTGAGCCACAGCAGAGTTTATCCCCGCAGCCACCATGGCTGCGAGCGTCATACAACTGACTACATTAGTCTTTTTCATAACTATAGAACTATTAACTGATTTTGTAGCATTGATAATTTTATTAAAGTTTCGCAAGTAGTAAACTGGAGTTAACTTCGTGAAGTAAAAAGGAGTAACCGCTTCGCTCAAGACGATACTCTTTCGATTAAAACGCATCCGTAAACAGTCAAACGTCCGTTTACTCCATGGAGCGTAGCGGAATTAACTCCGCTTAACTCCTTTTTTACTCCAAGCAAGTAAAGCGTTAGCGATACTTGCGAAAGTTGAGT
>JAFSSN010000024.1 GCA_017450985.1 Bacteroidaceae bacterium | reverse complement strand
TCAACTTTCGCAAGTATCGCTAACGCTTTACTTGCTTGGAGTAAAAAAGGAGTTAAGCGGAGTTAATTCCGCTACGCTCCATGGAGTAAAACGGACGTTTGACTAATTAATAATTAATTTGACGAACAGAGTAACTTTCATTCTTCACTCTTCACTCGCGCCTTGCGCGCCCTCCGTGGTCTCCCCTCTCGCCTTAGAGGGAGAGAGGGGCGCGGGGGGTGAGAGGGTCTATTCTTCACTTTTCACTCCGCCGCAGGCGATTCTTCGTCCTGTTTGTCAATAATCAATTTTCAGCCACCAATTATCATATCCCCTTCCCCCTAAAAAAAACAGTCAGGACAGCCCTTCCGAGCGTCCTGACCGCAAATATTATTGATAGTCACCTGTCTGTCATAAAGAGACAGACATTCAAAAGACTAAATCACTTTACTATCTTCTTTCCACCCATGATATAGATACCACGACCAAGAGCGTCAATGTCAGTTCCCATACGACGACCATCGAGTGAATAAATCTGCTTTGATGACACATTCTCGCTCACAGAAGTCACACCATCAGTAGTAGCATCAACCACGAGCACCTCATCGAGGAAGAAACGCCTTGTATTGCTGAAAGTAAGCTTGACAGTTCCACTACCGGAAACTGTTGCAGAACACTTCGTCCACTCACCCTTAGTGATTGAGAACTTAGACGGAGTAACAACCGCATTGTCAGCCTCAACAGTCAAAGTAGTACCGTCAGAAGCACCATCCCAAGCACCAGCCTTGAAAGTAAGATTCACCGTACCGTCAATGACGAATGAAGGCGAAGTAGCCACACCGTTAGACTTTGAAGCACCGAAACGCGCACATTGATTTCCGCCATAAGCCTTGCCGCTTGCCTCAGACCAGCCAGTATTGTCAGGAGTGAACGTAGTTGTTTTACCAGCCGCTCCTCCACTCCATTCACCGTCATTACCGCCAGTACCATCACACTGGTTGAACGACTCATAGAAAATATAATCGCCAGCAGGCACCACGTCATCACCCGAGTCGTTTCCTGCCTTCTTAGCACGATAGTCAAAGTTCATCGTACCATCGCTATTCTGAGTGATGTTCGTTATAGCCCACTCTATCTTCTTGCTGCCGCTACGGTTCTTGCTATAGTATGTCGGCGCAGGCTTGGAAGTCGCCGAGATGCTGTCATTTTTCTTGTAAGGATAGAGGTCGGTAGAATACGTTTTCTTCTCATAACCCTCGTCCGCATCCCAGTACTTAGAATCGTCATCATTGTCGGCATGAACAATAGTCATGCGCATGTGGTCATTAGTCTTAGTATAACCATACTCCCTCTTCTTCTTGGAGTCGATTGTACTGTTAGGAACATTCTCCTCCCAAAGCACCGCATCATAATCCACATGAGTAACCATGAGACCATTTGCAGGGTATTCAGCATCGAAGCCAGAAAGCTGACGGTTCTCAATCATGAAATACTCATCGCTGTTGCCGCTGTTATAGATGATGTAAGTGTCGCCATGCTCGCTCATAGGCTTGACGTTTCTCACAGCCACATCCTCGCCATCAAGAACCACAGGCTCCGTCCAGCCACAAACCATCTTTTCGTATGCCGTATAGCCAGCCGGTGAAAAGCCGTTGCCGTTGTAAGCACCACCGTCCATAAGGTCGAAACTGCTCATACCGAAATTTCCCTCGTAGAAAATATCATAGAAGTCAGGGAATCCCATGCAGTGGCTGAACTCATGACAGATAGTACCGATACCAGCAACCTTTCCATGGCTGTCGATTTCGTTGCTGCAAGCATAGGTGTCAACGACAGTATTGTCAAGATTCAGAGGCTCATCGTTTCCATACTGAATGGCATACATGTGTGGCCAAACCGCATCCTCATCGACCGAATCCGCCTCACCATAACCTGCATAAATAACGAACACCTGTTCAGCCTCGCCATCGCCGTCCCAGTCATAATCTGCAAAGTTCACGTCAGCGTCAGCCATATTACAAGCCTCCACAATCATATCTACAGGATGCGAATCGTTGCCGTCCGAATCATTTCCACCATAATAAGCCTTCTTGTTCTTGAGAGTGTAAGGACCTACGACGTCGAAATCAAGTTCGAACTGGCCATTACTCTGAGCCTTGAAATAGTCCGACACGGAACCCACAAAATTGCCTTCACGGTAATTCTCGCCATTGGCAATCTTATCGAAAAGAGCACGGTCGTTTCCTGCAGAGAACTTTTTATCCCGGAACTGAACAAGAACAATGAGCCCCTTCTTCACATCCCTGAACACAGACTTTCCCTTACGGGCAATACGATTTTTGACACGTTTCTGTGCACCAGCCCTGGCTGCACGACGCACATTTGCACGCTTGACTGCCTCACCGTTCTCTATCGGAGCATAAACATCGCCGGCAGCCACATATTTCTGTCCATCGTCCGAAAGCCAGAAATGAAAGTTCTCATCACCTCTGAGACAAGCACGAACTTCAGTACCATCGGCAAGCTTCAAAGTTTTCCAAACACCACGCTTGGAAGGAACAGCCATAGCCGACAAAACACTCATTGCAAAAAAACACGAAAGTAAAAATTTTCTATTCACAAGCTTTTAATTAAAAATAGTTATTCATTACACTTATACAAACACTTACTTCCCCCTCCCATACATTTTCACCAATAAGAAACTATACGGGACAATGGAAGCATGCAAATTTACGAAAATATCTCTACACAACAATTCTGCGGAAACAAAAAAGGGTAAAAATATGCTTTACACATTACCAGACAGCATTTTTATGAACATTTCAAAAAAACTGCCGTGCCCATGTCTCTTTTAGAATTCACGGAAGTTTTCATATTCCAAGCATACGTTTATAAAACAAAAATCACTATATTTGCAAATGGGAATCCACAAACACGGTGACTCTCCAAATGCCAGAACAAAGCACAGTCAATCCCATTAGCACCGTGACAGGAACGGAGCTTATTCACATTTTCTACGCATGACTTACGGGTGTTCTTCGACTTTTCTACGCATTTCTACGGGTCGTACCC
Organism: Bacteroidaceae bacterium; assembly: GCA_017450985.1. Classification (GTDB taxonomy): domain Bacteria; phylum Bacteroidota; class Bacteroidia; order Bacteroidales; family Bacteroidaceae; genus Minthosoma. The sequence goes on along the minus strand of JAFSSN010000024.1, from coordinate 11,098 downwards.
GGAGAAAATACGGAGAAAACCCGTACAATACCCGGAGGACATCCGAAGCGGACTCGGAGATGTATCAGTAAAGAAATGGAAAAGAAACGGATAAAGTAAACAAGCAGCCGCGGTTTGCAGTTTCAAAAAAAAGCAATAAAGAGGTACAAGATTGGGACGAGCTTACCATCATTTTCGCACGATCAACATAGCACTTCCATAAAAAAATAAGCGGGGCAACGGCAATACCGTCGTCCCGCCTTATGTTCATCCGTCTGCCTGTCGTTGACTCACAGCCGGGGCAGTCTTAACTAACCAGATATTTTTCCCTAACAGGTATAATATTTTCGTGCAGAAACGAACGTTCCACGCAGGGCAAGCCCCGCATCGTCCGCCGCGTCTGCCGCCTTTACAGACTTACGTTTACATAGTCCGACCACGAAGAGTTGACGCTGAAATTCACGCCCGTAGAATTGTAGTCGAAGAACACACCCGTGAACGTAGTGAGGTATCCAATCTTGAGAGGCACCTTCTCGTAAGTCTTTGAATCGACAGGATTACTTGACTCGTCGAGTCCTGCAATTGAGACTGTCACGTAAGAGTCGGTGGCTGACAACTCGTCTTGCGTAAGGAATGTATATACAGCAGTAGAAAACAGCTTGTTAGCCCTGCTCGTCTCTGACACATTACCAGTAGCAACACGCGTGGTCGTTGACTTGGCATAGCCCGTAATGGCGTTGAGGTTGGCACTCACACCGTCCAGCGTGAACTGGATGCCCTTGACTTCCTCAGGAATATATCCCTGGAGGTCGAACCTGATTCGTGCAGAGGCATGAGCCATAGGCACGTCAATGGATGTGGTGCTCTGCGCCAGCACGACGTCCTGACTGAACAGATAAGCGTTAGGATAGTTCGTGAACGCCACGTCCGTAGGGTCGTCGATGTCAGGATGCTGCGAGTCGTTATGACCGATACATACCAGGCGGTACTTGCCGCACTTCACGTTCTCGAGCGTCATGACGCCGAACGTAGCACTCGAACTCGTCTGGTCTATCTCTCTGTATTTCGTGTATGTGCCATCGTCGTTGATGGTATAGAGAGCCAGCTCCATCATAGGGAAGGCGTCGCCCAGCGAAGCACGCGTCTCGCTCACGTCAATCTGCATTCCCTTAACCCTGAATGTGATGGAAGTAGTGCCTTCCATCTCGTCACCAATTACCTTATCGTCACTTGTACAAGAGCCGAGCAAGCCGCCAAGCGCGACTGCCAGCGCAGCATAAAAATATGTCTTCATCACTATTAGTTTTATTCAAATAATTAAACTTAATCCATGTGGAACATTTCTGGCAGCGGAATACTTATAGGGCTGTTGTCGGGGTTGGTCTCCATGATGTCGGCCATGTAAGCCCACCACTTCTGACAAATCTCAGTGCCGCCGAGGTCCTGGCTTCCGCCGTCACCCTCCTGCTCCTGATAGGCAAAGAGAGTGTTGGTCTCCTCGTCGAGATAAATACTGTAGTTACGTACTCCTGCCTCGCTCAACAGAGCTTTCAGTTCAGGGAAGATGTTAGCGTGACGACGCTTGTACTCCTCCTTGCAACCAGGCTTCAAAAACATTTTGAATGCTTCTCTTTTCATGATTAAACGTGTTAGTTGAATATTATTATTAAATAGGGAGTGCCGCCACGGCAGCACTCCCATTCATTTGTCTATCAATGTATAATTACCATAGTGGCACCGAATCCGTACTGCTGGAACGAAGCGTCCTGCCACTCGCATGACTTGTACTTGTCCTTCAGCGTGTCGATGATGGCCTTGCGAAGCACGCCCTCGCCCTTGCCGTGTATGAACACTATCTTCTTGCCCTTCTCGCGTATGTTGGCATCCATGGTGCGAGTGAACACGCCAATCTGGTAGTCCTTGATGTCGCGAGGCTGCATGCCACGGGTAGTCTCCAGTATCTCATGTGCATGGAGGTCCACCTCAAGCACTTCGTTCTTGGCATTGTTGCGGTTCTGACGGTTGAGAGCCTTCTCCCTGTCCTTCAGGTTCTTTGCCCCCTCAAGGCGTTCGAGACGCTCCTCAAGCTTGTGGATTCTCATCTCAAGACGCACCACACGCGCCTCGAGGTTCTCGTCCACCTCCTCGTCGTCCGACTTGCGCGCCACGCCCTTTGAGGCCAGGTACTCCTGTCCGTTGACGCTCTGCGGAGCAGCCTCCTTTGGCTTTGCTGCCGGCTTCTCGAAATTATACTCGTTTGTATCAATCACCACAAGGTCGTCTTGCAGACATGGAATGTCGAATCCATCCTCATCCTCCACAAGAGCTATTCCCCCTGGCTTAAAACCTTTTATTACGCCGCCTCCTACATCATTTAGGAAACGTACCTTGTCACCTATATTCATTTTTCAATTTTGCAGTATTAAAACGTGCAAATATAAGTATTTCCCGCAATATAGATATGAAGGACAACAAGTTTTTTGTGTTTTTTTTGCACATCCAAGCAAGAAGTGTTACCTTTGCACAGAATTCAATGAAATGTGTAAAATATTATCATCGTTGAGTGCAAGGCGCAAGGTCTTCGCCGCAACAGCCTCAACATGACAAATATGTAAATATGGAAAGAGCAAGATTATTTTCGGAGAACGATAATTCACTTATAGGACTGATAGAACGCACCCTGACCACAAACTGGGACAGGACTGCGTATAGCGACTACGGCACAGCCGTAAACTATACTTTCGGCGACGTGGCAAACGACATAGCACGTCTCCACCTGCTCTACAAGGAGCTGGGCATCAAGAAAGGCGACAAGATTGCGCTATGCGACAAGAACAGCACACACTGGGCTGTGGCTTTCTTGTCAATCGTGACCTACGGTGCTGTGGCTGTACCTATCCTCGCCGACTTCAGCGTTGAGCAGGTGCGCAACATCGTATCACACTCGGAATCAGCACTTCTGATTGCCAGCAAGGACAGTTTTGACTTCAAGAAGACTCTCAACATTGCCACATGGCGTTTCTTCCAGGATGCTGACTCATACGCTGCTACCTACGAGGCCATGGACAAGGTAAGCGTGGGTCGCGACGCCGTGCGCTACGACCACGAGGACCCGGAGTCACTCGCCATCATCAGCTACACGAGCGGTTCGACAGGACGTTCAAAGGGCGTGATGCTGCCTTACCGTTCAATCTGGTCGAACGTAATCTTCGCCGACAAGGTTATCGGTGCACAGCCGGGCGACAAGACAATGGCAATCCTGCCTATGGCTCACATGTACAGCTTCGCCTTCGACTTCATCTATGAGTTCTGCGTGGGCTGCCATGTCCACTTCCTCACCAAGGTGCCAAGTCCGCACATCGTCATAAAGGCATTCAACGAGGTGAAGCCTATAATCGTCATCTCCGTGCCTCTCATCATTGAGAAGATTGTCACCGGACGTATCTTCCCTGTGCTTCGCAAGCCTGCATTCAAGGTCATGCTCAAGTTCCCTATACTCAAGCAGTTTGTGTATTGGAGAATACGCAGCATCCTCACCAAGGCATTCGGCGGCAACTTCTACGAGGTCATCATCGGCGGAGCTGCATTCAGCAAGGAAGTTGAGGATTTCCTCCACAAAATACATTTCAAATACACCGTCGGCTACGGCATGACGGAGTGCGGCCCTATCCTCGCCTATGAGGACTACAAGAAGTTCGTGAAGGGCTCTTGCGGTAAGGCTGCTCCTCGCATGGAGCTTCGCATTCTCAGCGACGACCCTCAGAACACTCCGGGTGAGATTATCGCCAAGGGTATGAACGTGATGCTGGGCTACTACAAGAACGAGGAAGAGACTGCTGCTGCAATCGACAGCGAGGGCTGGCTGCACACAGGCGACCTCGGCACGATTGACAAGAACGGCAACCTCTTCATTCGCGGCCGCAAGAAGACCATGCTCCTCGGTGCCAACGGCCAGAACATCTATCCTGAGGAGGTTGAGGATGTCATCAACTCGCTTGAGTACTTCGACGAGTGCGTAGTAGTGCAGCGTGGCGAGAAGCTCGTTGCTCTCACCTACACTTCTGACAAAAGCCTTGCTGCCAAGGAGCTTACGAAGGAGGCTTTCATGCAGAACCTCACTCGCTACCGCAACGACATCAACGCTCGTCTTCCTAAGTTCGCCAACATCACCGACATCGAGGTCATGGACAAGGAATTTGAGAAGACGCCTAAGCACAGCATCAGACGATTCTTGTATAAATAACAATACATACAGAAAAAACTTTCGACCGCAACTACGTTGAATCGTGGTTGCGGTCTTTTTGTTTCTATGTGCATAAAAAGCGACAGTAGAAGCAAAAACAAAAAGCGGCAATCTATTACAGACTGCCGCATAAAAGGTTTATATAAGTAACTTAACTACTCTCCTATTAGTTCATATCTATAAGTTCCCAATTCTTCAAATTCCAAGTATAAGCCTTACCAGCTTTGAAGGTCTTTGTATTAAGTGTCTTAGAATATGCGAAAAGATCATTGCCTACAGTGAAGTTAATCGTTACGTCTTCAAAAGTTGTAGGGAAAGTGGCAAGATAAAATACTCTGTTTCCATCATCATCTGTCTCATAAGAAGACAAAGAAATGCTTGAAGAAGTACTTGTTGCTGTAACCACACCAGTACTTACATTCATGGTACCTCCCACAACAAATTCATTTCCATTACTTGCAGATCTAACGGATACATTACCTACAGTTCCTGACTGGTCAGGCATAACAATCTTAATAATAGAGATTGCGTGGCTAAAGTCAAAGACAACATTACCTGGTCCCGGGCAATTAGCTCCATCTTCTTTATCTTTACTATATTCGCCTGTTGCCCACATATAATCATAAGAACTTCCTATTGCTGACAATGTTCCTGCTTGAGCCGTAGGCAAAGATACAGGAACAGCCGTATAAGGTGTATTATTAGGTGCACTGCCATTATATGGCTGATAAGCTGCGTATGTGACACCATCTTGCAACTGCCATCCTTCACCTGTAAACTTGGCATAATGGTCATCATCAGGACAGTTGCTTGCACTATTAAGTATCCACTGTGCTTGAGCATTTTCCGGATCAATAGGGAATACGCCAAACACTTCAGTAAAGCTCCAAGCAAAATTGATGCCGCTACCAGAATCTGTTAACTTCACACGAGTTCCGTCTTCAAACTCGAATGGTTTCAGTGTCAAAATATACTCAGGAGAGCTTTTACTTTTTTCCGCACTTACGTTCTCGTCAACATCCGATGTACAAGAACCTAATACTGCTGCTAATGCAAATAAGGAATATAAATACTTTTTCATACACGTTCCGGTTTTAGAAGTTAATCAACGCTGCCTTTTTCACCGACAACACTAATTCTCTCTTTGGCATCGCCCGTGTTCACCGCAGGAAAATCATTACCATGAATGTGAGCACTACCAGCCAAGATACTTGTGCGTATACGAGACGCACACTCCGAAGATGAAGGAGCAACATAATTTTCACGCTGTTTCATTTTGTAAAAATTTAATTGTTAATACAAGCTTTGATTAAAATTAATTACATTTCGCCCTTTCAGAATAACAATCTGTAAGGAAAAATTTTATACTTTTGATTGTTTAGCACGTCAATGCTTCACACATATATTCAACATTCACGTTGCAAATATATATTTTACATACTTTACATCCGTATATTTTGTTAAATATTTTTAAATAAAAAGGCTGAAAAATTGTTTTTGTTTCTTTTTACAACAAAACGAACCTACATTTGGTACACATTTCACAACCTATTGCTTTTAACAAATATCCGTAGCCTATCCGTAAAAATCATGTATTTTATTAAAATTGATGTTATTTTTTATGCAGTTTTTCATAGTAATTACATATACCATCCGGCAACTCTTATAAACATTCAAGCCAAAGGCGTGTGCCTTTGGCTTGAATAGTTCCTTATAATAATATATTTCAAGTTTCGCAAGTAGTAAACGGGAGTTAGCTTCGTTTAACTACCTTTAACTCCAAGCAAGTTAAGCATTAGCTGAACTTGCGAAAGTTATGTATCACTTCAGTAATCTTGCCACAGGGCTCTTGATGGCACGAAGTCCCTTTGCCACGCTTTGGGCATTGAGACGAGCACCCTTGAGCGATGTGTGAGTATGGTCGTGATTGAAGTATTCCATGGCAGCAGGCTTTCCCTTCTTGCCACATTTCTTATCGAGATAGTCGGCTGTAATGTTGTGTACATCAACAAACTCGACGCCCATTTCCTCGGCAATCTGCTTATCCCATGAAGGAATGTACTTATCGTTGCGACGCTCGATATACATTCTGCCCTTCTTTTCCTTGACAGGATAGAACTGGCCCTTCACTTCGCCCTTACCCTCATGCCACTCATTGCGCGGAGTGAAAGAGAGGACTACCGGGTGGGCACCCTTCTCAAGAGCATCCGTCACCATCTTCTTGATGTACCATCCAAAAGAATATATGACCTTGTTCTTGCCATTGCTCTTCAAGTGATACACATGGCTCGTGTCGTTGGCACAGGCAATGACGCCGCGTTCCTTGTCCTTGTCTATGCCGCCTATGTCGTTATGTCCATACTGTATGAATACTATGTCGCCAGGCTCAAGTGAGTTATACACCTCTTCCCATCGTCCTTCATCAATGTATGTACGAGTAGAGCGTCCAGCCTTTGCCTGGTTCTGGAACACACACTTCGTGCTGTCGAACACGGTATATCCCTGCGAGCCCCATCCCCACATGCCGTCGGGATTCTTATCCTCGTTCTTACCGGTAGAATCGCCACACAGGAACACCATAGGCTTGCCTTTCTGACGGCGCTGGTCGCAACGCTTTGGCACTACGTTATCGTTCATGAACGACTTCAGGCGCTGAACCTGAGGGGCGTTGCAGGCAGCAATACCCTCTGCCGCACTACGCGCATTCATCATGGCTCCGAAGGCGCTTGAGTGAATCTTGTCAAGGTAGAAGTGATAGTCAGTCTTCCACGTTCCGTAGCTTTCAAGCTTCTTAGCCGAGATGTCGTTGAGGTCGATGACAGGGCAGTTCATTTCCTTGCCCAAAGCAAATATTGCCGGTGTGAAATCCGTCAACTTGCGCTGTATCTTCTTTGGGTCGTTCGGCTCGTAGGCATTACGAGGAGTGAGCGTGAAGAGAATAGGAGTAGCACCCTTTGCACGCACTTCGTTGATGAATCGTCGTGTATATCCTCCGAAGGTGTAAACAGTATCCTGCGACTTCGTGACCTTATTATATATAATAACAGAGTCGTTTGTTATGCTCAGCTTACCGTCAGGGCGATAGCTTGAACGTGCGCGTATGGAGTCAATAGGACCGTTGTCGTTGTGTCCAAGTTCGAGGAACACATAGTCGCCAGCCTTTACGGCAGCAAGTATCGGCTTCCACAGGTTCTTGTAGAACGTGCGCGGCGATGTTCCGCCCAAAGCCTGGTTCTCAACGGTAATCTTGTTCTCGTCATAATACTCATGGGCATAGAATCCCCATCCCCACTGTCCGTTGTCGCCATTGCCGCGTGTACCGGTACGCATGGTTGAGTTGCCCACAAGAAAGAGGACAGGATTATTGCCCTTGCGCGACGAGCCCGGCACCGGACGTGCCTGGTTGGCAATGTCGATGGAATCGGCAGTCAGGTCGCGCACTCCGTTGATGTCGAGCCAAATGTCCTGCGCCTGTGTCTGCTGAATCAAAGAGGAAGAGCCGAGTATGCTCACAGCAGCAAGTGCAAGCAGTCTCTTACTTCCTTGAAATAATGATTTATTCATATTAAGTTAAGTTGGTTGATTGTTTCACATCATTAAGGCATTTCAGCCATTACCACCAAGCCCCGTCAATCCAAGAGCTTGATTCTTTTTATTTCGCTCTCGAAGTTTGGTGTAAACACTCCCTTTCCCACGTTGGCTAGAATCTCCTCACGCGTCCAGAAGCGTCCGCCGTCAAGTTCCTCACTCGGAGCAACGACACCGTCATACACGGTCTTATGTACAAAGACGAGTTCCTTCTCGCGCGCCGATTCAAACACATACTGCGTTATGCGCTCCGGCACGAAGTCCTCTATTCCCAGTTCCTCGCGCACCTCACGTTTCAAGGCATCCTCCACACACTCGCCCAAGTCCACGTGTCCTCCCACCGAAGTGTCCCACTTTCCCGGCTGTATGTCCTTCCATTCAGGACGTTTCTGCAGGTATAGTTCACCTTTGCTGTTGAACACGTGCAAATGTACCACAGGATGCAGTTTCTTGCTACCGTCGTGGCACTCGCCTCGCGTAGCAGCACCTATGATATTTCCGTCTTCATCCACAACAGGAAACATCTCTTCTTTATTATCTTGCATAGCGATTGTTTATTACGGCATTAACAATGATGAGTCGCCATAGCTCAGGAAACGGAAGTCGTGCGAAAGAGCAAAGTCGTAAATCTTATGCCAGTCACCCTTCACGAAGGCAGACACAAGCAAGAGCAGCGTGCTCTGCGGCTGGTGGAAATTCGTCACCATGCGTCTGACGATGTGGTACTCATATCCCGGTGCTATGATAATCTGAGTGCTTGAATGAAGCACATCCATATTGTGACGGTCAAGATAGCTGAGCAAAGCCTTCAGAGCCTCAACCGTTGAGAACATCTTCTTCTCACCTTTCTCGCAGGCATCGGCATATTCGTACGGCATCCACTGCTCCACATGCAGTTCCTCACCGTCGCCTGTTTCCGCGCCTTTTGCTCTCAGTTCCTCACTCTTCACACCCATGTAGTAGAGACTCTCCAGGGTGCGCACACTCGTCGTGCCTACGGCTATCGCCTCGCCGTCGTGAGCAATAAGCTTCTCAATTGTCTGACGACGTACCGCCACATGCTCGGTGTGCATATCGTGCCCGCCTATTTCCTCACTCTTCACAGGCTTGAACGTACCGGCTCCCACATGAAGCGTAAGCTCCTCACGCTCTATGCCGGCATCATCAATAGCCTTCAGCACACGTTCCGTGAAGTGAAGACCTGCCGTCGGAGCAGCCACACTACCCTTTATCTTTGAGTACACAGTCTGGTAAGTACGCTTGTCCGACTCCTGCGTCTCACGGTTGAGATACGGCGGAATAGGCAGTTCGCCCACTGCGTCGAGCAACTCCGCCCACGTATAGTCGCCGTTCCATGTGAATGCCACCACATGACTTGTGCCGTGCAGTCCCTTACGCTCACACGACAACGTGATGACCTCACCATTAGGCATCTCAATGTCGCGGTGCAACTGTCCCTCTTTCCACTTCTTCAAGTTGCCCACAAGGCAATACCACTCCACGCCGCCTTTCTGTGAGAAATTCAGCTGATAGTCGTTTGGAACGGCTGGCTCAAGACAGAACACCTCTATTAGTGCGCCCTGCACGCCATCCTGCACCTGCGACTTACGGAAGTGCAAGCGCGCCTGAATAACCTTAGTGTTGTTAAACACCATCAGCGCACCCTTTGGCAAGTACTTTGGCAGAGACGTAAACACATCTTCTGTCACCTCGCCCTGCTTATATACCAACAATTTGCTGCTGTCGCGCTCAGCCAGCGGAAACTTAGCTATGCGCTCGTCAGGCAGCGGATAATTGTAATCTGCTATATGAATATTCTTTGGACTAATCATATTCTTAAAAATAATCAACCAAAAAAAGTCTTAATTATCAATTCTTTAAGTTTCACAAGTAGTTAACTGGAGTTAACTTCGTGGAGTATCCTGTTGAGTGAAGAATGAAGAGCGAAAGTTACCAAAGGTGACTGCCCTTGGTTCGCAATCTTAACTTTTAACTCTTAACTCTTAATTTTCGAGTCTTAATCCCCCATGAGGAACTTCACTTCCTTAAACTCGTACCTTACCGTATTGCCGTTCTCGAAACGAAGAATCAAGTGTCCCGTCGGTTCTATGTCGGCAATCTCAGCCGTGAACTCGCCGCGCACATCAGCAAAGGAATGCTTACCCTCACGCCAATAGAGATGCGACATATAGTCGGCCCTCACCGATTCTGCCTTACCCTCGCGCAACAGTTCATAGAGCGAACAGAAACGACCTATCACAGCATCAAGCACACTCTCACGCTCCAGGGTCTTCCCACACAACTGCACCAGCGACACAGGATTAGGCGCATCACTCACAAAGCGTTCCTGATTCACATTGATGCCAGTACCAATTATGCAATTCGAGATGCTGCGTCCCATCAGGTCACACTCTATCAGAGTGCCCGAAATCTTACGGTCGCCCACATATATGTCGTTCGGCCACTTCACGTTCACCTCTTCCTTCACACCGCACTTGTCGAGCACCTCTGCCACGGCACGCTGCACAGCCAACGCGATACACTGCGAGAGCAGGAACTGCTCCGTAGGTTTCACAAATTCGGGATGACACAACAGAGAGAACGTAACGTTCTTGCCGTCCTCCGACTCCCAGCTGTTGCCCTGCTGCCCGTGTCCAGCCGTCTGACGCTCAGCCACGACCAGGGTCATGCCCTCAAGATTGTCACCTCCCGACAGCATATCCCTCATAAAATCGTTTGTCGAATCCACACAAGGCAGATTGATTCTCTGAATCATTTCCATATCACTTCGTTCATTCTTATGTCATGCTCCTCACACGGAAGCTGAGCCGTCATCTGATACGGGAAACATATTCCCATTCTGTATGCCCTCGGCAGACGCGGAAGCAGGCGGTCATAATAGCCCTTGCCGCGACCAAGGCGGTTGAAATAAGCATCAAAAGCCATGCCCGGCACCACCACGAGGTCAACCTTATCATATTCGTCCTGCGGAAAGAGCGGCCCGTCAGGTTCGAGAATGCCGAAAGCACCGAGCGTCAGCGACGCCTCACCCTCATACACCCTCAGTTCCAAGTCGTCGCCCACCACCTTTGGCAGCAACACGCGCTTGCCAGTCAGCAAGGCATTGTCCAGCAGACGCTTCGTGTCCACCTCGTCAGGCAGAGCATGATAGAGCACCACAATGCCAGCCGAGCGCCACACACCGTCACTTATCACAGAACGGCACACACCGTTCGATAGCCCTTCGTTCCTCTCTCGCGACGACAGCTTCTTCTGTTCACGTATGTA
>JAFSSN010000002.1 GCA_017450985.1 Bacteroidaceae bacterium | reverse complement strand
TGAAAAAATTTATGGACGAGAACTTCTTGCTGCAATCAGAAACTGCACAGAAGTTGTATCACGAGCATGCATCAAAAATGCCAATCATCGACTATCACTGCCACCTTATTCCGCAGATGGTAGCCGAAAACAAGCGTTTTGAGTCTATCACTCAAATATGGCTTGGAGGTGACCACTATAAATGGCGTGCCATGCGCTCAAACGGTGTGGACGAGCGTTATTGCACAGGCAAGGACACAAGTGACTGGGAGAAATTCGAGAAATGGGCAGAAACAGTTCCTTACACTTTCCGCAACCCTCTCTACCACTGGACTCACCTTGAGCTGAAAACTGCATTCGGCATTGAGAAAACATTGAATCCAGAGACGGCACGCGAGATTTACGACGAGTGTAACGACAAGATTAAGAACGACCCTAAGTTCACTCCACGCGGATTGATGGAGTTCTACAAGGTTGAGACTGTATGTACAACTGACGACCCTGTTGACACACTGGAGTACCACAAGGCTGTGGCTGCAGACCCTACAATGAAGACTCGCATGATTCCTGCATGGCGACCAGACAAGGCCATGGCTGTGGAGGTGCCTGCAAACTTCAAGGGATATGTTGACAAATTGTCGGATGTTAGCGGCAAGAGCATCAACAACTTCAACGACTACATTGACGCCATACAGCAGCGTCACGACTTCTTCGCAGCAAACGGCTGTAAGTTGTCTGACCACGGTATTGAAGAGTTCTATGCAGAAGACTACACCGATGCAGAGATTAAGGCTATCTTCGACAAGGTGATGGCTGGCAATGTCTTGACTCAGGAAGAGATTCTGAAGTTCAAGTCTGCCATGATGTACATCTTCGCCGTACAGGATGCTGAAGCAGGATGGGCACAGCAGTTCCACTATGGTGCCATTCGCGACAACAACTCAAAGATGTTTGCTAAGCTCGGTCCTGACACGGGATTCGACTCTATCGGCGAGTTCAACACAGCAAAGAAGTGCTCTAAGTTCCTCGACAGATTGAATGCCGAAGGTAAACTGGCAAAGACAATACTCTACAACCTCAACCCATGTGCCAACGAAGTGCTTGCAACTATGCTCGGCAACTTCCAGGACGGTTCTGTTCCTGGCAAGATTCAATGGGGTTCTGGATGGTGGTTCCTCGACCAGAAGGACGGAATGACAAAGCAGATGAACGCTCTCTCACTGCTCGGACTTTTGAGCCGATTCGTGGGAATGCTTACCGACTCACGTTCGTTCCTCTCCTACCCTCGTCACGAATACTTCCGCCGCATACTCTGCAACCTTGTGGCTACAGACATAGAGAACGGCGAAGTACCATACACAGGATATGAGGCTGCACGTGTGAACCAGATGATTGAGGACATCTGCTACAACAATGCAAAGCAGTACTTTAATTTCTAAAAGCAAGTAAATGTTTCGAATAGCAACTTTATTTCTTCTCGCTTCCATTACAGGAACGGCGTTTGCACAAAGCAAGAATGACACTGTAACTTCAAATACTAATAAGTCATACTACCCAACCGTCACACTACCATCTGGCGACATGGGTACCGTGGTGCAGACATACCGTTTCAAGGAGGCGCAGGCAAACCTTAGCACTTGGATTTCACAACTGAAACGCAAGCGTAAGGACACTTCCGCACTCGATGCACAGTTAGAGCTATGCGACAAGTGCATCCTTGGATTGCAAGGAACGGACAAGGTTGTTGTATTCGACAGCATAGTAGTTGACAAAGACCGTTTCCTCACCGCCTACCCGCAAATCGGCGAACTGGGCAAAGTGACGCTGTCGGCCGACGGACAAAAGGCCACATACACCACGGAGCTTGGTAACAAGATGTATGAGCCAATAAACATACTGACTGACGACGGAAAGCAAAGCAGCACATTCAAGTGCTACATCATAGAAAACGGTAAGAAGGTTTCATCAACCATACTCGACGGTCTTGACATCGTGGGCGAGATGAATTACCCTTTCCTCATGTCGGACGGAGTGACATTCTATTTTGCCGCAAAGACCGACGAAGGATATGGCAACTACGACCTTTACGTGACACGATACGACTCGGAAAGCGAACGTTTCTACCGTGCCGAAAACATGGGATATCCATACAATTCGTATGCCAACGACTACATGATGGTCATTGACGACGAGAACGGCATAGGATGGTTTGCTTCCGACAGATTCCAACCAGACGGAAAAGTCTGCATATACTCTTTCCTCTATAAGCCTTCACGCAATCCTTACGACTACGAAAACGAAGACTACAAGAAAATCGTGGAGGCGGCATCGTTGCGAAGCATCAGCAGTACATGGACAATGGACAACGAATATGAGCGCATAAAGGCTCGTCAGCGTTTGGCACTCAACAACATGAGCAACAACTCAAAGCAGAAGCCTGACTTTGAGTTCGTTGTCAATGAGAATTTCGTCTATGAACATCTGTCCGACTTCCACTCTAATGAGGCACGAAGCAAGTTCGTTGAATGGCAGAAATTGTCAAAGGAATTGGCTTCGAACAGTAGTGTCCTCGACAAGATGAGAAACCAGTACGCATTGGCCACCAACACGGGCAAGGCAAAACTGACAACAGCTATTCAGGCTTTGGAACAGAAAGTGGAGGAACAAACGGCTGCATGCCACGCAATGGAAAAAGAGATTCGAATTTTGGAGAACAAATAACGCGATGTTCAAGGGCATATGCCTGAGGACAAACAATAACAACAGACACAGGGGGCTTGGAGACCGAATTCCCGGGCGCTAATCGGCAAGACTGTAGTACTGTCGATTGTCCGGGGCCAAAAGGAGGTCTATTATTACGTGAAACACTCTTTGCTTCCCTGTGTCTTTTTTTATAACCAACGATGAGCACAACAATCTGCGCAATATCTACCGCTAAGGGCGGAGCAATAGGAATAGTCAGAGTTTCAGGCAGTAAAGCCATTCAGACAGTTGACAACATCTTTCGTGGATCACATGACATAAAAGATGCAAAGCCTTTCACCGTACACTTCGGTCAAATAATAGATTCTGCTAAACAGGACGAGATTATCGACGAAGTGCTGGTCAGCATTTTCCGTGCCCCACACTCTTACACTGGCGAGGATTGCGTGGAAATTTCATGTCACGGCTCATCATACATCCTACAAAGGGTTATCGAACTGCTGATAAAGCAAGGATGCGTCATGGCAAAGCCTGGCGAATACACCCAACGCGCTTTCCTTAACGGCAAGATGGACCTTAGTCAGGCAGAGGCCGTAGCCGACCTCATAGCATCACAAGATGCCGCCATGCATCGTGTGGCAATGAACCAAATGCGCGGTGCATTCAGCAAGCGACTGGCAGAACTGAGAAATGAACTGCTCGAACTCACCTCACTACTGGAGTTGGAATTGGACTTCAGCGAAGAGGACGTTGAATTTGCCGACAGGGAAAAACTGTTCAACCTTGCTGCAAACATAGAAGAAGAAATAAGTCGCCTCGTGGATTCATTCACCACAGGCAACGCTATAAAGAATGGTATTCCTGTAGCCATAATTGGCGCGCCTAATGTAGGTAAGAGTACCCTACTCAACCAACTTCTCCACGACGACAGAGCCATCGTGTCAGACATACAAGGTACCACGCGCGACATCATAGAGGACACGATGACGCTTCATGGTCATCTTTTCCGTTTCATCGACACCGCCGGTATTCGTCACACATCGGATAAAATTGAAAAAATGGGTATTGAGCGTTCATTACGAGCAGCAGAGAAAGCCCACATCATCATTCTCGTAACCGAGCCGGGAGTACCATTCCCAAAGATTGTAATACGTGAAGATCAACACATCATTGAGGTTATAAATAAATCGGACGAATTTCAGGCGCTCACAGGGCTTGGAATGGATTGGCTTGAGCAAGAGTTAATCAAGTGCATTCCTGTTCAGTCAGAAGACACCGTACTCGTCACCAACATACGCCATAAGCAAGCCCTATCCCTCGCTCTTTCCGACATTCAACGTGCAAAGCAATCATTAGAATACCAGATGAGTGGTGACATCATCAGCGAAGACCTCCGTCTTTGTCTCACCCACCTTGCCGAAATCGTTGGTGAAATCTCCACCGACGACGTCCTTGGAAATATTTTCAGCAAGTTCTGCGTGGGAAAGTGATTTTTTGCAAAGAAAAGCATAATATCTGCAAATACAGCTCGTAATTCGCTTTATTTCAAGCATTAACCCAACTTTGACCCATCAATTTTTTTTCAATAAATTTTATTGTTTTTTTCAGTGCTTATAGACGTTTTTTTGATA
>JAFSSN010000199.1 GCA_017450985.1 Bacteroidaceae bacterium | reverse complement strand
TTCAACTCGTGTTCAAAACGATCGCATACATAAGTGTATATTTTTATGAGTTCTATTGCTTTCTCGCAGGTAATCATAATTTGAAGAAATGTACAATTATTTTCCTCAAAGTTACTAAAAATCAGCGAGGTAACAAATTCTTAAATGACTATTTTTGTTGGTTTTCAAATATTTAACACTATATTAGTTTAACATTTTAACAAGCGAAATTGCGGTTGTTTCAACTGCTTATTCGCATAAATAACAGATAAAAAGTTCGATTATGTTACAAGCTAAAGCAGGAAACATTGCCGGTATTATTTGGAAGAGTCTTTCAGAAGCTGGCGCACCACAAACATTTAAGCAGATTAAGAAGTCAACAAAACTTTCAGAGAAGGATTTCCTTCTTGGTGTGGGTTGGTTGCTTCGCGAGGACAAGCTCATTACAAATGAGACTGGTGATGACAAGGATCCGTATTCTTATGCAATCAAGTAATTGTTTGCATCTTATAAATGCAAAAATACGCTGCTCTATTTGAGTAAGCGTATTTTTTTTGTACCTTTGCCCTCAAATTACTCTTTTTATGAAGAATATAAGAAACTTTTGTATCATTGCCCACATCGACCACGGCAAGAGTACTATTGCCGACCGATTGTTGGAAAAGACACAGACAATAAAGATAACGCAGGGACAGATGCTTGATGACATGGATCTGGAGCAGGAGCGAGGTATCACCATTAAGAGCCACGCCATCCAGATGGAATATACGTATCAGGCAGACAAGGAGCACCCAAGTGATAAGGCGAAGGAATTTGAAGGACAGAAGTTTGTGCTCAACTTGATTGACACTCCGGGACACGTGGACTTCTCGTATGAGGTGTCGCGAAGCATTGCTGCCTGTGAGGGAGCTTTGCTGGTGGTGGATGCCACTCAGGGTGTGCAGGCGCAGACTATTTCAAACCTCTATATGGCTATTGAGCATGACTTGGAGATTATTCCTGTCATCAATAAGATAGATATGCCTAATGCCATGCCGGAGGAAGTGGCAGACGAGATTGTTGACTTGCTCGGCTGCGATTTGGACGACATCGTGTATGCTTCCGGTAAGACGGGACAGGGCGTTGATGACATCCTGCGTGCTGTAGTTGAGCGGGTGCCTCATCCTGTAGGTGATGAGAATGCGCCTTTGCAGGCACTCATCTTCGACTCGGTGTTCAACTCTTTCCGTGGTATCATTGCTTATTTCAAGATAGAGAACGGTGTAATGCATCCGGGCGAGAAGGTACGCTTCATCAATACGAAGAAGGAGTATCTTGCAGAGGAGATTGGAACGCTCAAGATGGATATGGTTCCTAAGAAGGAGCTTCGCACGGGTGATGTGGGATATATCGTTACAGGTATCAAGAACGCCACGGAGGTGAAGGTGGGTGATACTATCACGTCGCTTGCCAATCCAAGTACTGAGGCTATAAAGGGATTCCAGGAGGTGAAGCCTATGGTCTTTGCCGGTATCTATCCTATCGAGACGGAGGATTATGAGAATCTGCGTACTTCGTTGGAGAAGCTTCAGCTTAATGATGCGTCGCTGACGTTCACTCATGAGAGTTCGGCAGCCCTCGGATTTGGTTTCCGTTGCGGTTTCCTCGGACTGCTTCACATGGAGATTGTACAGGAACGTCTTGACCGTGAGTTCAATATGGATGTCATCACTACCGTGCCTAACGTTAGTTACATGGTTTACGACAAGCATGGCGAGGTGCAGGAGGTGCACAATCCAAGTGGAATGCCTGACCCTACGCTCATTGACCATGTGGAAGAGCCGTTCATACGTGCAACAGTAATCACGACATCCAATTATATAGGCCCTATAATGACACTCTGTCTCGGCAAGCGAGGCGAGCTTGTGAAGCAGGACTTCATAGCCGGCAATCGCGTGGAGATTCAGTTCCTGATGCCGCTGGGCGAGATTGTCATTGACTTCTACGATAAGCTTAAGTCTATCTCTCGTGGATATGCTTCGTTCGACTATCAGCCGGCGGGATTCCGTGAGAGTAAGCTTGTGAAACTCGACATATTGCTGAACGGTGAGCCTGTGGATGCTTTGTCAACGCTTACTCATGTTGATAATGCTGTCACGCTCGGCCGTCGTATGTGCGAGCGCTTGAAGGACCTCCTGCCACGTCAGCAGTTCGATATTGCCATTCAGGCAGCCATCGGTGGAAAGATTGTGGCGCGTGAGACAGTGAAGCAGGTGCGCAAGGATGTGCTTGCAAAGTGTTACGGAGGTGACGTGAGCCGTAAGCGCAAGTTGCTCGAAAAGCAGAAGCGAGGCAAGAAGCGTATGAAGCAGATTGGAAATGTGCAGGTGCCTCAGAAGGCGTTCCTTGCGGTTCTCAAGCTTGATGATGATTGATATCAATGGATAGACACGGAAACGTGATTTTTGGTGAATATTTGCAGGTATAAGTATATATGAATAGAGGTAGGTTCTGCAGTTGGCAGAACCTACCATAACAAAATGAACAAAGTAAACTCACAAATTATTTAATCAATAGAATTATGAAGAGAGTGTTATTCGTTTTGTCTTCTGTGTTTGTTGCTACAAACGCGGTTGCAAACCCTATTGATGCAGAAAAGGCCAAGTCACTGGCTCAGGAATATCTTGTTCCCGGCCATACGATGACTCTTGTCAAGACCGTTGCACGTAATGAGGTGAAGGCAAGGAATCTGAGTGCTGCTGTTAAGGCTACATCTCCTTACTATGTTTACAGCCGTGGCGAGAACAAGGGTTTTGTGATTGTGGCTGGCGACGACTGCCTGCCTACCATTCTCGGTTATACAGAGCAGGGCAATTGGGATGACAACACTGTGCCTCCTGCGTTGGCAGAGATGCTGGAGTGCTATGCGTCAGCTGTTGAGAATGCCCAGGCAGATGGTACAAACGTTCCTATGGATAATGAGGCTAAGCTGAGAAAGGCTGCTGCCACAAAGGTGGACATTGCGCCTCTCGTATCTTCACACTGGCATCAGTCTTCACCATATAATGATAATTGTCCAGTCATCACGTCTAACGGCAATAAGGCGCTAACGGGATGTGTTGCTACGGCAGCTTCGCAGATTCTGTACTACTGGCGCAAGGACCTTCCATCTACGTTGCAGTCAACGACTCCTACATACGGTTATGGAGATGCTCCTGTCACTCGTTCTGTACCAAAGGGTACGCCGTTGAAGTGGGACTTGATGAAGGACAGCTATTCTGGTTCTGAGCCTGCCGACATCAAGGATGCCGTGGCTGAGTTCGTCTTTGCTACAGGTGCTGCTACATGGCTTACTTATGGTTCTTCAACATCGGGTAACATTGAGAAGATTCCTTATACATTCTCTACTTATTTCGGCATGAACGGAGGAACGGTTTATTACCGTGACTCTTATTCTCAGTCAGGATGGTCAAACCTTATCTACAATGAGCTTATCAACGGTCGTCCTGTGATGTACACGGGCGTTCACCCAGACAACGGAGGACATGCTGTGTTTATTCATGGATATAAGGCAAGCTCTGACTTGTTCTATTTCAATTTCGGATGGGGAGCAGGCAATGGTTATGACGGCTATTACACTACCAATCAGACTAACGGTATGAACGGCTTCAACTCTTACCAGTCGGCTCTTATCGGTGCATCGCCAAAGACTCGCAACATGAAGGTGACTATCACTCCGCCTGAAGTTGCCGTGAGTGGAAGCACTAACAAGTTTAAGGTTACCATAGAGAATAATTCCACTCTTCCACTCAATGGAGTATATCTGTTTACAAGCACTTCGTCATCAAAGCCAACAAGCTTGTCAAATGCAAAGGACGAGGATACGGATGTGACGCTTGCTTCTGGCGATTCATATACATACGAGCTTGGTGCTAAGTTCGTAAGTTCTGGTAAGTACTATATTACTGTGGCTGACGCTAATCTTACTGTGCTTGGCTACATACAGATAAACGTCGTTGCAGGAAATCATGAGTTTGCATTGAACAGTACTCGTGTGCTTGGTACTACAGAGAAGGAAACTTATGACGGTCAGGACTATACAGTTATTTATAATGATGACAAGGCTACAGTTGCGTTGAACATTACTAATAACAATGATGTGTCATACGAGAGCACTTTGCGCTACGTTCTCTATTCAAAGGACAAGGATGCAGCAGAGTGGGACGAGGGTACTACCAAGTCAACGAGCAATCTCAGTATTCCTGCAAACTCTACTTCAACTCAGCTTTTCAATATCTTGTCATTGAACAAGGACAAGCTTTACAAGGTTGTTGTGCTCAAGAGTTCAAATACTGCACTCAGCACATACGAAATGGAAGTGGCTGATGATAACGACGCTACTGTTTATTTCACTCTCAAGGGAACTGACATGGCGGTGGAAAGCTATGAGGACGGCGTGATAAAGTGTACAGGACATTACGACTACTACACTTTAAGCGGATATCCTATTATGAAGAGCAATCTTTACAAGGCACATACTGCTATTGACCTTACAAAGGTTGTCGGCATTGAAGAGCTTCCTGACAACTCTGTTAATCCAAATGCGTTGTATTATGTTGCTGATGACGCTGTGGTGACAGGTAAGAATGTTGTTAAGGCTGGCAAGTGTGCAAAGCTTTCACTTGTTCCAGGTTATAACTTCGTACCTGTTGCAGACTTTACTGCCGACGAGGCTGTAATGAGCATTGGCGACAGGGAAAACAAGTGGGATGTTGTTACTGTTCCGTTTGATGCGCAGGTTCCAGACGGCATCATTGCGCGTAATGTAGAGTCACACAAGTCTTCGGGCATTACTAATGCAACTACTGATGTTAAGACTCTTGAGGCTGGTAAGACATACATCGTCATGGCTTCTTCTCTTAACACTATGTCAGTCTATGGCAATAATGTCGAGGTGAAGAGTGCCCCTCAGACAAATACTGATGCTGCATTTGTAGGAACATACGTTAATACAGCCTTGCCAGCTTCTTCATTCGTGATTAACTATGACGATGTGCAGTATTTCGTTCCTGTTAGTGAGGGTACTGAATTGGAGGCTTTGCGCGGCTATTTCTGCACAACTGACATTAAGAACTCTTTCCGTGCATACTCCAACATTCTTTTCGACCCTGCATATCTTGTACTTGCATCGGCAATCTCACAGTCATACGACATTCTTGAGTCATACAAGGGCTACGTTGTCGATGGTTCTTACGATGACTTGCTTGCAAAGATTCACGAGGCTGAGAAGGAGTTTTCAAACCGTACAGAGACAGAACTCACTTCTGGCTTGCTCGTAAGGTCATACGCTCAGAACCTTCTTGATGAGGCAGAGAAGTATAAAATGTGTGTACGCTCTGGCGTTGATGTAAATATTGATTGTACTTCAAGCATCGTTAATCCTTCGTTCGAGCTTTCGTCAAGCTATGCTAAAGGTTGGACATTGGGTACTACAAAGGACGACCGTCAGGGCAGTACGGTAAGTAAGATTGCGTCAAACAAGGCTAATGCTTACCTGTCTGTAGGCGTTGATGGAAATAACTTCTTCAATAGCCAGTATATATATAATGATGAAGAAGTTGCCAACGATTCTCTTGGTGTAGAGCTTTCACAGAGCATCTCAGGCCTTCTTCCTGGTGTCTATCGTCTCTCTGCCATGGTAGGAACGAGCACAGGCCGTACGGTCACAGTATTTGCCAACGATAAGGCTACCGAGGTTAAGGCTCATTCTTTCGGCTTCCGCTATCTCACGGAGGCTGTCGTGGATGATGTCGTTGTTGAGGCTGACAAGGATGATGTTACCGGTACGCTCACTTTCGGTGTGAAGGCTGGCAGCTGGTATAAGGTCGATAATTTCCATCTTGTACTCGTCAAGGCATTGCAGGATGCTGTTCCTTTGGCAATCGAAGATGTTACAAGTGAAGTTGCTGATTCTGAACGAAATGACGATATATATACTATACTGGGTATTAAGGTTGCAAATGCCTCACATCCAGGAGTTTATATCATAAATGGTAAGAAAGTAGTCGTTAAGTGAGGCTTATATCCTATCCAATTTTAACAATTAGGAGGAAAACTGCGGTTTTTCTCCTAATTTTCTTTAAAAAGCCATACTATCACCCTTCAAATGTTAAAAAGTCTTGTCAGAATAGATAATTGTCCGTACCTTTGCAGCGTGTTTAGGATAATAACACATAATGTTCATTTATAGAAACAGTGTGGTGAAACTGTTTTTCCGAGATTGTTAACGCCTTGGCATGTATGGTTGAAAAGGGAAATTAAGTTTTTTAGGTGAGCCAAGGCAAGTAGTAACTAAAACAAATAATTATGAAGAAATTTTTGTTACTAATCGTGATGACTATTGTAAGTCATGGTGCATCTGCGCAAGATATCGATCTTGACAAGAAATGGGGTGCAGTAGTTGAGGCAATTGCACAAGTTGAAAGTGAAGGTCGTCCAGACCTCGTATCACGCAACGGATTGTATGTAGGCTACCTCCAAATCTCAAAGATTCTTGTTCGTCAGTGCAATCAGATTTTAGGCACACAGGCCTATACTTACAACGATCGTTACGATAAACAAAAGTCCATAGAGATGTTCATCATCTATCAGGAACACTTCAATAAAGAGGGCAATATGGAGAAAGCCATTCGTCTTTGGTGTTCGGGTGATATTAGATGTATGAAACGAAAAAGAGCAACAGAAGGTTATTATCGACGTGTTATGCGTAAGTACACGGAGATGGCAAGCCGATAATCACAGCGCTTGCTTGTGAAACAAAAAGTGATTTATGAATCACATTCCCTGATGGGGATGGCTCATAAATCACTTTTTTCATTTTCCGTATTATGATTCTTCTTATTTGCTTTTTCCTTTGCTTTCTTGTTATTTCTCAATATTCGTATGATGCTTATTGATGTGCAAAAGACGAGTATTATGTAGTAGCGCCAGCGTTCGGGGTGGTTTAGGTGGCTGTACCAGATGTATAGCTGCGGCATTCCGAAGATTCGGAACAGCCATAGCGTTACCAATACGGCTCCTTTTGCAAAGACGTTGTATAAGAATATATTTATCAGAAAAATAATGACTTCGTTTTTGCTTCTGTACATTGTCCTGTGAATTGCTTTTGAATTGTTGTTTTTAGTATGTTTGGACTTGTGTTGGGCAAGCCACTCTAAATTAACGGGCAAAGTTATGTAAAAATAAAGTTTATTTCATTATTTTTGCAGCAAAAATTAAGTTACCTGTGTTGCAACGTCGTGACGTTGCACGTGTTTTGCAGGAAAAGAACTCTTTTCTTTATGATTAGCGTAAAAAGATTGCTTGTATTTTTCGTATCTGTTTTTTTCGGCATTCATGTCGAAGCCTTGCCTGTTGATGTTGACAGTGCCATGTCGTTAGCAGAGAAGTGCGTCAGCGCCTCTCCACGTTCGTTGACGTTAGTCGCGACATCAGGAAGCGTGCATGAGGCTGTGCGACGAAACGTGAGGGCTGTTCCTGCGTCTCCGTCGTATTATGTGTTCAGCCGTGGCAAGGGAAAAGGCTTTGTCATCGTTGCCGGCGACGACCGTCTGCCATCCATTATAGGTATCACGGAGCAGGGCGACTGGGATGAGGAGAATGTGCCTGATATGTTGCGCGGTTATCTGTGCCAGTGTTCCGACTTGCTGACTGACAGCACAGCATTGTCGGCATTTGCTGACGAGACCTTTGCTGCCCGTCCTCGCAGGGAACAGACGATAATGACAGACATCGCTCCTTTCCTCACTACCCATTGGAATCAGAATGCACCTTACAACGACCTCTGTCCACATTCTGCGTCAGGCGTTCCTGCCAAGGCTGGATGTGTGGGCATTGCCGGTTCGCAGTTCCTGTACTATTGGCGCAGGCATATACCTGCTGCACTTCAGTCGTCAACTCCTCTCTATTCCGAGAAAAACTGTCTGGAGGTCAAGCAGTCTATGCCGTGCGGCACTCCGCTACAGTGGGACCTCATGTGCGACGAATATGACGGTACGGAGAGTGAGGCAAGCCGTAGTGCCGTGGCCACGCTCATCTATTCTTTCGGCGCAGCCAACCGTCTTTCTTACAAGACGTCTGCCACTTCGGGCAAGTTTGAGAGAGTGCCTTACACGCTTTCTGCCTTTTTCGGCATGAACGGGGGAGTCATCTATGAGCGTAATAATTATTCCCAGTCAGAATGGACAAAGCTTATTTATGATGAACTGAAGGAGCACTATCCCGTGTTGTATGGAGGCGACAATGAGAAAAAAGTCGGCCATGCCGTAGTCATCCACGGTTATCGTGCATCTGACAACATGTTTTATTTCAATTTCGGTTGGGACAAGAGCTTTGATGGTTATTACACCACCAGCCTCACCAATGGCATGAACGGCTATTACAATAAGCAGATGGCGTTGATAGGTGCCCGTCCTTCTGGCTTGTCCGTTAGCATCGACGGCGATGTAAATGCCGTGGTCAATATGTCTCACACCTATGATGTGACTGTGACAAATAAATCAGGAAGCAGTTTTAAGGGTGTGTATTTCTTTTTGACTTCGCTCGACAATACTCCTAACTATCTTAAAAACGCTCTTGTCTCCGACACCAAGACGACGGTGGCCGACGGCAGTACACACAAGTTCTCGTTCAAGGTTGATATCACGAATTCGGGTGTGCAATATATTGTCATCACCGATGCCAACCTCAATGTGATAGGACGACTTGAAATTACGGGTGTAGCAGCACCACAATACATGAATTTCAATGGCTTTTCAGTTCCTGATGCCGTAGGTACTCGCACATGCGACGGAAAGTCTTTTGCCGTGATAAATGGCTCGTTTTCTGCATCGCTTAATGCCAAGGTCGCAAATCATTCTTCGGCTGCCTTCAACGGGTATGTGTATTACGATTTGTATGCCAGCCGCGACGAAGGACAGTCTTGGACGAAGGAAGAGACCAGCGTCATATCTGGCATTAAGGTCGGAGTGGGCGAGGAGTCGGACGTTACCTTCAACATATATGGACTTAAGAGGGATGTGTTTTATGAGGTACGCCTCATTCCTGAATACTATTCTTCAACTATGAGCTATGTGTGTGCCTTACTTAATGGCGTAAGTACCGTTGCACGCTTCATATTGCTCGACCCTTCAGACATCGGCAGCATTGAGGCAGCTCCTTCGGATTCAACCTCACGCAAGGGCATATACACCTTGCAGGGCATTAAGGTGGAGGATGTACGTCATGCCGGCATGTACATCGTCAATGGCCGTAAGGTGTTTGTTAAGGCAGAGGCAGCCAATTCGCTTTAGACGGCTTTGTAGGTTTGTGAAGTATCAAAGTATAGTCTGGCGCAGTTTTTCCATAATCATAAAACAACAAGAACATAATTATGTTTGACATCAATACAGCATTACAGAAACTTGGAATTAGTGAGTTGAACGCTATGCAGCGTGAATCACTTAAAGTATATCCTGAGGGAAAGGACATCGTCCTTCTCTCGCCTACGGGTACGGGCAAGACCCTTGCTTATCTCTTGCCCCTCATGTCATCGCTCAATCCTGCCGACGACCGTGTGCAAGCTGTTGTCATGGTGCCTTCGCGCGAGTTGGCGTTACAGATTGACGGCGTTGTACGCCAGATGAAGAGCGAGATACGTAGTGTCAGCTGCTATGGCGGTCGTCCTGCCATGGAGGAGCATCGCACTCTTATGGGTGTTAAGCCTCACATTGTCATAGCCACTCCTGGCCGTCTCGTTGACCATTTGGAAAAGCGTAATATCGAGCCTGATGCCATTCGCACCCTCGTTATGGACGAGTTCGACAAGTGTCTTGAGTTCGGTTTTCTCGACGAGATGCGCCATGCCATCGACCTCATGCCGCTTGTGCGCCGTCGTTTCCTCCTTAGTGCTACCGACTCCGACAAGATACCGTCTTTCGTAGGTGTTGATGTTGCCGATGGTTCTCGTCGTGACAATCGTTCCAACACCATTCGTCTCGATTTCCTCGAGTCGCGTGCAGAGGTGGCTTCGCGCATCTCGCTCAATGTCGTCCAGTCGCCTGTCAAGGACAAGCTTGAGACACTTCTGTGCCTTCTGCGCGTGTTCGGCCAGCAGCGCACCATCGTGTTCCTCAACTATCGTGAGGCTGTGGAACGTACTTACAAGTTCTTGAAGGATAGTGGAGTGGGGTGTGAAATGTTCCATGGAGCCATGGAGCAGGAACGTCGCGAAAAAGCCATCTATAAGTTTGGCAATGGCACGTCGAACGTACTTGTTAGTACCGACCTCAGTGCGCGTGGTCTCGACATTCCTGAGATTGACAATATTGTACATTATCACCTTCCTCTCAACGAGGATGCTTATATCCACCGTAATGGCCGTACGGCACGATGGGAGGCAGAAGGC
>JAFSSN010000198.1 GCA_017450985.1 Bacteroidaceae bacterium | reverse complement strand
TCGTTCTTCAACTGGCTGAACGAAAAAACATCAATTCAAAGAGCGCATTACGTCCGTTCCACAAAAGGACTTATTGCACATCTGATGGGAAATATCGCCATCGCTTTTGTAAAATTGATTTTTTAACTGCTTATTCGCATTCTTAATTATAAATTAAGAGTATCGTCTTTTTACTCCTATTAACTTCTCTTTACTCCTCTATTACTCCCGAAAAGAAATCTTCTCTTTACTCCTCTATTACTCCCCCCAAAAATTTTCCCTCTAAAAACTTCTCCTTCAATATTACTCCGTACTTTCTACGGCTATCCTACGGGTTTTCTCTATATATTTTACGGGTTTTCTACGGGTCAGACCCGTAGAAAACCCGTAAAATACCCGTAAAAAATCCGTAGAGAACCCGTAGAGGTATTGAAGAATTAATAACAGAAGTTTCGCAAGTAGTAAACCGGAGTTAACTTACGTGAAGTAAAAAGGAGTAACCGCTTCGCTCAGGATGGTACTCTTTCGCCTACGGCGGAATGAAGAATGAAGAATACTCTATTGCAGCAGACATATCCGTAAACAGACATTCGTCTCTTTACTCCCGATATCTCCCGATAACTCCTTTTTTACTCCAAGCAAGTAAAGCGTTAGCGATACTTGCGAAAGTTGAGTTAATTATTAATTCTTAATTGCTTCCCGCTTTTCCTCCCATGATGTCTATAAGCTCGTTGGTGATGGCTTGCTGACGTGACTTGTTGTAGAGGAGGGTGAGTTCCTGCAGAAGCTCCTTGGCATTGTCGTCGGCAGTCTGCATGGCCATCATGCGGGCGGCGTGCTCGGATGTCACGGAGTCTAACAGGATGCCGTACATCTTGGCGTTGAGCATCTTTGGATGAAGCTCGGCAAGAAGGGCGGACGGAGACGGCTCGGTGAGGAATGAGGTGTGGGACGTGGCGACGGCGGTCTGAGGGGCTGCCTCGCTCACGGCATCGGTGCCTTCATCCACCTGAGGGTCGTCACTATCGTCCTTGTCCGTTGCTATGTCGAGCCACTCGGAGGTGATGACCTGCGAGCCCATGTTGCGGAAATGGTGGTAGAGTATCTCCACTCCGTCGATGTGGCCCTCGTTGAACATTCGCACGAGATGCTCGACGAGGAACGCCGTGTGGGCGTATGCGTCGGCCTTCGGATTGCCCAGATAGTCGGTGAGGAGGTAGTAGTCGAGGAGTATGTCTATGCCTGCCTTGTGAAGCTCGTGTGCAATCTTCTTGCCCACGGGTATCACTACGACCTCCTTACCCTGCGACTTGTACAGTTCAATCTTTCGGAATGTCTCCTTGGCTATGTTGGAGTTGAATGCTCCGCACAGTCCTGATGACGACGATATGGAGACGAGGGCTATCTTGTTGCATCTCGCCGACCTGTCGCCTGCTGTCTGCACGCTGCGTCGCGGCTGCAGGCTGTCAATGATTTTCTGCATCTCGCCGACATACGCAAGGAAGGTCTGTGTCATGTTCTGGGTGCGGTGCAGCTTGGCACTCGCCACCATGCGCATGGCACTCGTCGTTTTCTGCGTTGTCTGCACCGACAAGATGCGACCTTTTATTTCCTTTAAGCTCATATTATAGAGAACCCTCTCTCCCCGACTCTCTCTCTCTAAAGCGAGAGGGAGACTTCGGAGGGCTTTTTTTGTTATTTAGGATACTTCGAGTTCGGAGTATCCTCCTTTACTCCGGCAAGCGCATCCGCGCTTGCGCTTACTTCGCTGCTTCCGCTATCTTCTCAATCTCCTTCGCTATGTCGTCGTCAATCTTTCCTGAGTGGAGAGGGACGAGGATGTCGTCACGATGGGCGGTGCGGAGGATGTCGAGGAAGCGTGTCTCAAACTCGCTCACCTTCTCGAGTGGTACGTCGCGGAGAAGTCCGTGGGTGCCGACGTAGAGGATGGCTATCTGCTCCTCAACGGGCATAGGACTGTACTGCTTCTGGATGAGCAGCTGGGAGTTCTTACGACCTTTGTCGATGGTGAACGCCGTGACTGGGTCCATGTCGCCGCCGAACTTGGAGAAGCTTTCCAGCTCACGATATTGTGCCTGGTCTATCTTCAGCGTTCCGGCTACCTTCTTCATGGCCTTGAGCTGGGCGTTTCCACCTACTCGGCTGACGGAGATGCCGACGTTGATTGCCGGGCGTACTCCCTGGTTGAAGAGGTTGGTCTCAAGGAATATCTGTCCGTCGGTGATGGAGATGACGTTGGTAGGTATGTAGGCGCTGACGTCGCCTGCCTGTGTCTCGATGATAGGTAGTGCGGTGAGTGAACCGCCGCCTTTCACCTTGCCACGGAGGCTGGCTGGCAGGTCGTTCATCTTCTCTGCCACTTCCTGCTGGGCGATGATCTTGGCTGAACGCTCGAGGAGTCGTGAGTGGAGGTAGAAGACGTCGCCTGGGTATGCCTCTCGTCCTGACGGACGCTTGAGGATGAGCGACACCTCACGGTAGGCTACTGCCTGCTTGGAGAGGTCGTCATAGACTACGAGTGCGTGGCGGCCTGTGTCGCGGAAGTATTCGCCTATGGCTGCTCCTGCAAACGGTGCGAAGTACTGCATGGCTGCAGGGTCGGAGGCTGTTGCGCTCACGACGATGGTATAGTCCATGGCTCCGCGCTGGCGCAGTGTGTTGACGATGGTGGCTACGGTAGAGCCTTTCTGTCCCACTGCCACGTAGATGCAATATACTGGGTTTCCAGCCTCGTAGTTGGCACGCTGGTTGATGATGGTGTCGATGGCGATGGCCGTCTTTCCTGTCTGGCGGTCGCCGATGATGAGCTCACGCTGTCCGCGGCCGATAGGTATCATGGCATCGACTGCCTTGATGCCCGTCTGCAACGGTTCGTTGACAGGCTGACGGTAGATGACGCCCGGTGCCTTGCGCTCGAGCGGCATGTCGATGAGTTCGCCGTCGATGGTTCCCTCGCCGTCGATAGGCTGTCCGAGTGTGTTGACGACACGTCCGACGAGTCCTTCGCCCACAGGTATTGATGCAATGCGTCCTGTGCGCTTGACGATGTCGCCTTCCTCGATGTTGTCGGTAGGTCCGAGAAGCACAGCACCTACATTGTCTTCCTCGAGGTTCATGACGATGGCCTGCATGCCGTTGTCGAACTCAAGGAGTTCGCCTGCCTCTGCGTTTCGCAGTCCGTAGGCGCGTACCACGCCGTCGCTGACCTGGAGTATGGTTCCGACCTCAGCCTCAGAGCCGAGGGTGTCGTCCTTCTCGATGTCGGCAAGCTGCTGGCGCAGCATGGCTGTTACCTCACTAACTTTTATTTGTTCCATAATCTTTTTCTAATGTTAAACAGCTTTGTCTGGTAGCTGTAGTCGTAGCGACGGTCGCCGATGCGGATGCGGAATCCGCCTATCAGCTCTGGGCGCACGGAGGTGACGAGTTCGACGGTGTGTCCCGTCTTTGCCTCGACCTTACGGGTCACGGCGTCGAGCACTTCGGCGTCCATTGGCTTTGCCGTCTCGAACACTACGCGGTCGATGCCGTGGTGCTCGCGGTACATGTCGCTATAGACAAAGATGATAGTACGCATATAGGCTTCGCGCCCGTGGCTGATGACGAGCTTGAGGAAGCGCATGTAGAGTGCGTCGGTGCTGTCGGCTCCGCTTGCCAGCATCAAGAGTTGCAATTTCTTGTCTGGTGCGATGCGCGGACTGATGAGCACGGACTGCAGCTCTGGCTCTGCCTTCATGTCGGCATGGAGCATGGTGAGACAGTCATACACACGTCTGTCCACTCCCTGCGCCTTTGCCTCCTCGAAGAGTGCTCGCGCATATCTTGCCGCTATACTTCCGTTATTCATCCTATAGTTGTTCTATGATTCTGAGCACTGCCTTCTTCTGCTCGGCATCGTCGCTCATCTTCTCGCGCATGACGGTCTCTGCCACCTTGAGGGCGAGTTCCGCCACTTCGTCGCGCACGTCGCTGAGGGCGTCGCTCTTGGCGCGCTCTATGGCTTCGTGGGCGTCGCTGACGATGCGCGATGCCTCGGACGATGCCTGCTGCTGGGCAGCCTGCACTATCTTGGTCTTCTCTGCCAGGGCACCGGCAACAATTTCCTGCTGCTTGTTCTTGGCGTCGAGGAGCAGGCGTTCGCCTTCTTCCTTTATGCCTTCAAGCTTCTCGTTGGCCTGACGGGCTGAGAGGAGCGACATCTCGATGTACTCCTTGCGCTTGTTGACCATGCCGATGATGACGGGGAAGCCGAACTTCGACAGGAGGAAGAATACGATTCCGAATGATATGACCATCCAGAATAGGAGCCCCGGATCTGGTGTGAGTAAGTTCATATTCTTTTCTTTTTATTGTTTGGAAGGAGCGACGGCTGCGGTGCCCTGCGGCGACGGGTGGCTGTTCCTGACGTGAGGAACGGCGGACGTGGCGCGAGGGTCGGCTGCGGTGCTCCTGCTACGAGGATGGGGCGTCGGCGACGCCCGGGCGCGTCATTAGAGTACGATGGCCAAGACGCAGGCTACGATGGCGAAGAGTCCGCATCCCTCGATGAAGGCTGCCGAGAGAATCATGGCTGAACGAATGTCGCCTGTTGCACTCGGCTGGCGTGCAATGGATTCTGTTGCTGCCTTACCGATTGTTCCGATACCATAACCTGCGCCAAGTACTGCTATACCAGCACCTATTGCTGCGCCTAACTTTGCGAGACCTGCGCCCGCTGCAACTGATTCAAGTAACATAAGCTTTATGTTTTATTTGTTAATATTATTTCTTTTTAGTTAGAAGTAAACTGGAGTAATCGCTTCGCTCCTTTTTTACTCCAAGCAAGTAAAGCGTTAGCGATACTGGCGAAAGTTGAGTAATTAAGACTTGACAATCAAGAATTAAGACTTAAGAATTGATAATTAAGAGCAAAAAAATGACAACAACAATTCAAAATACATTAAGAGACTCTAAGGCGGCACGATGGGTAGCACTCATCATAGTCTCTTTCACAATGATGTGGGGATATTTCCTCACAGATGCGATGTCGCCACTTATGGACATGCTCGGCATATCCATAGACCAAGGCGGTATGGGTTGGTCTGCCGGTGACTTCGGATGGTTCAACTTCGCCTACTCACTCTTCAATGTTTATTGTTTGATGCTCCTCTTCGGAGGTATCATCCTTGATAAGTTCGGTGTACGTCTCACGGGATTGGTATCATGTTTCTTCATGGTATTGGGTGCCGGCATCAAATACTACTCTGTTGAGTATATCGCCCCAGGCGGCGACCCTGTACTCAACCTTCCTATCATTGGACTCTGTCTCAACAAGCAGGTTCTTGTGGCTTGTCTCGGATATGCGTTCTTCGGTGTAGGATGTGAGAACTGCGGTATCACTGTATCAAAGGTTCTTGCAAAGTGGTTTGAGGGTTATGAGCTTGCTCTCGCAATGGGTGTTCAGGTGGCTGTGGCACGTCTCGGTACAGGCTTTGCTTTCCTTATCAGTCCGGGACTTGCAAAGAGCTTCAGCATGTCAACTCCGCTCTTTGCATCATTCGTACTCCTCGTCATCGGTCTGCTCGCCTACATGGTGTTCTGCGTGATGGATACCAAGCTCGACAAGCAGCTTCCTCATGCAACAAAGGAAAGCGACGACAACGAGAACTTCAAGATTACAGACTTGAAGTATATCCTCAACAACAAGGGTTTCTGGCTCATTGCAACACTCTGTCTGTGTTTCTACTCTGCCGTATTCCCATTCATGAAGTACGCTACATCACTTATGATTAACAAGTACGAAGTGAATCAGGTGGTTGAGTTCGACCTCTTCGGCTCACACTTCATACAGCCGCTTGCAGGTCTCCTCGTAATGCTCATTCCTTTCGGGAACCTCATCATGACACCAGTCTTTGGAAGCATCTACGACAAGCACGGCAAGGGAGCAACAATCATGATGATTGGTTCTGTACTCCTCATCGTTGTACACGTGCTCTTTGCACTTCCACTCTTCAACGTATGGTGGTTTGCAGCAGCTGACATGGTACTGCTCGGTATTGCCTTCTCACTTGTTCCATCAGCAATGTGGCCAAGTGTTCCTAAGATTATCCCGCTCAAGCTTCTCGGTTCAGCATACGCACTCATATTCCTCATCCAGAACATCGGTCTCGGTCTTGTACCACTTGGCATTGGTAAGGTGTTGGAGAACATGTGTATCGCTGGTACCGTAATGCGCGACGGTGCAGAGGTAGTTCAGTATGACTACACTCTTCCTATGTGCATCTTCGCCGTGTTTGGCATCATAGCCCTCGTCCTTGCTTATCTTTTGAAGGCTGAGGACACTAAGAAGGGATACGGATTGGAGAAAGCAAATATCAAGGGATAAAAAGTGAATAGTGAAAAGTGAAGAATCGCCAAAGGCGGAGTGAAGAGTGAAGAATGAAGAATGAAGAATGAAAGTTACTTCGTTCGCGGATATTAATTATTAATTCTTAATTCTACATTCGTCCTTTTACTCCAAGAGCAAAGCGATTACTACTGTTTACTCCTTTTTACTCCTAAAGAAATAATACGAAACAAGTATCGTCTTTTTACTCCAAGAGCGAAGCGATTACTACTGTTTACTCCTTTTTACTTCTAAGGAAAAAGAAAGAGAAAATAAAAACAACCATAAATCATTATTAAATCAAATCATTATGTTTGAAGGACAGCCAAAAGGTCTATGGACCTTAGCATTAGCAAACACAGGCGAACGCTTCGGATACTACACCATGCTCGCTGTGTTTACCCTTTTCCTACAGGCAAATTTTGCCTTTGATGAGAAACTGACAAGTACCATCTTCTCCAGTTTCCTCATGTTCGTGTATTTCCTCCCACTCTTCGGAGGTATGTTAGCAGACAAGTTCGGCTACAGCAAAATGGTAACAATAGGTATCTTCATCATGTTTGCAGGATACGTGCTGCTTGCCATGCCACTCGGCAAGGACTCTGTAGCCATAGCAGCCATGGCGGGAGCACTCTTGCTCGTGAGCCTCGGTACTGGTCTCTTCAAGGGTAACCTGCAAGTCATGGTAGGTGACCTCTACAACGACCCACAGTATGCCGCTAAGCGTGATGCCGGTTTCTCACTCTTCTATATGGCTATCAACATCGGTGCCATGTTTGCACCTACTGCTGCCATCAAGATTATGGACTGGGCACAGACTTCACTCGGCGTGAGCGAGGCTGACTCTTACCACTATGCCTTCGGCGTAGCGTGTGCATCACTCATCGTGTCTATCCTCATCTACTACGTGGGCAAGTCAACATTTGCACAGGTCATCACAGCAGTAAAAAAAGATGCCAAGGCAACAGCAAATGCCGTGGCAGACGAACTTACACCAGGCGAGACTTCTGAGCGCATCATCTGCCTCTGCCTCGTATTCGCTGTAGTAATCTTCTTCTGGATGGCATTCCACCAGAACGGTCTTACACTGACATTCTTTGCACGCGACTACACAGCAACAACATCAACTGGCGTTGAGTCAATGATGTTCGACGTTACAAACCTCGTGGCTGCAATCTTCATAGTGTTTGGTGCATTCTCACTCTTCCAGGGAAAGACCTCAAAGGAGAAGGGCATCGGTGCAGCACTCGTTCTGCTTCCTATCGCCTACCTCTATTGGAACTACACAAACCTTCCTGAAGTGACTAAGGTCAGCGCACCTATCTTCCAGCAGTTCAATGCCTGCTTCGTAGTTATGCTCACTCCTGTAAGCATCGCTCTTTTCGGATGGTTGGCTAAGAAAGGCAAGGAGCCAAAAGCACCAGTAAAGATTGGTCTCGGTATGCTCGTGGCAGCAGGTGCTTACCTGCTCATGACTATGGGTTCACTCGGACTTCCTGCACCTGAATACGATGCAGCCAACAACAACCTTCACATGGCTGACGTAAGTCCTAACTTACTCGTGAACACTTACCTCATCCTTACATTTGCAGAGCTTCTGCTCTCTCCTATCGGTATCTCTTTCGTAACAAAGGTTGCACCTCCAAAGTACAAGGGTATGATGATGGGTGGATGGTTCGTGTCAACTGCCATCGGTAACTTCCTCGTACAGATACCTGGTTACCTCTGGGGCAATGACCTCTACATCGTATGGGGAACACTCATGATTATCTGCCTCGTTGCTGCTCTCTTCATCTTCTCAATCATCAAGAAGCTCAACAAGGTTGCATAAACATATTACATAAATCATAAAAGGATGCGTCAAAAAAATGGCGCATCTTTTTTGTTATCACTCGGCTTGCAAACGATTTTCCTGCATGGAGTTAAGGAACGATGTTTTCTTTGGAAGTTAGAAGGAGATATCTGGAGTAAAGAGACGAGTCAATTGGCATAAACACATTTCAATTGGCTATAGTTTGCAAGTTATCAATTATTATTATAAAATTATTGATAATTTATGCCTACCTTTGCATCGTTTTTCCCAAAACAAAACATAATATTGAATAAAAATGAACAAGATGAACTTATTACTCAAGACATTGTTTGTAATGGTTGCAGCCATGACGTTTTCTGCACCTTGCTTCTCATGGGACAAGAAAGGACACGACGTTACGGCAGCCATAGCACAAAGACACTTGACCAAAAAGGCGCAGAAACAGATTCGAGAACTGCTCGACAACAAGACCATTGTGTACTGGGCACCATGGATGGACGATGCAAGCAACACAGCTGAATACAGATACAGCAAGACATGGCACTACCTCGACATCTCAAAGGGCAAGGACGTCATGGACTTTGTAGGCAAGGAGCAGAGCGGCGACATCATCGTGGCGATAGGCAACCTGACAGAGACATTGAAGAGCAAGACGGCAACACGTGCCGAGAAACAGCTTGCACTCAAGTTCCTCGTACATCTCCTTGGCGACCTTCACCAGCCTATGCACATGGGTTATCCTGAGGACAAGGGCGGCAACACCGTCAAGGTAAAATTCTTCAACAGGGAGACCAACCTCCACTCTATGTGGGACGGCGGCATGGCATCAAAGGCACACGACTGGACTCATACTGAATGGGCAGAGGAGATTGACACTCACGACAAGGCCTACATAGCCGAAGTGGTCAAGGGTACTCCATACGACTGGGCACGTCAGTCACACGAATACTCCGAGAAGATTTACGATGCCACTCCCGAAGGTTCTAACCTCTCATACGAGTATGTACGCACATGGACATCACTCATCGAGCAGCAGTTCCTCAATGGCGGCCTCCGACTGGCACACATACTGAACGACATCTTCAAGTAAGGAATGCGTCTGGAAAGGAGAACCATTTCCCTATCCTACGTTTTGTTCCCCGACAGGAGACAGACACATACAGATAAGGTCTGACGTCAGAGCGCAAGCCTCGACAGACAGACAAAATAAATACGGTTATCAGGTTGCCCTGATAACCGTCTTTTCTTATCTAATGTAAAACACTTACAATTAGTTGTTCTCTGGACGAAGCTGACGAACTACTTCTGCAGTACGCCACATCTCAGACTCGTGGAGAGCCTTAAGCTCCTTCTCAAGACCTACACGATAGTCAGGCTTTGAGTTTGCATCGATAGAAATCTGAGCCTCTTTACCAGACTTAACAGAATCGTAAAGCTTCTGAACAACTGGCTTGATAGCATCGTGGAAAGGGCCCATCCAGTCGAGGGCACCACGCTGTGCAGTTGTTGAACAGTTAGCATACATCCAGTCCATACCCTTCTGAGCGAAGAGAGGCATGAGTGACTGAGTAAGCTCCTCAACTGTCTCGTTGAATGCCTCAGATGGAGTGTGACCGTTCTCACGGAGTACCTCGTACTGAGCAAGGAGAAGACCCTGGATAGCACCCATGAGTGAACCACGCTCACCTGTAAGGTCAGAAGTAGCCTCGCGCTGGAAAGTAG
>JAFSSN010000197.1 GCA_017450985.1 Bacteroidaceae bacterium | reverse complement strand
TTACAAGGAAATATTTCTTGAATAAGCAATCTTCTATTTCTGTATCAACTTCATTTTCTGAAATAAAAACACACTCATTTGTTAATGTGTTGTAAAGTAATCGTCCATTATCGACATCAACAGAAATAGAAAAACAACTTTTTCTAACATTATTTTTTTCTGACAACTTTTGTTCACCTAACAAAGTAACAATTGTCTGATCTGCTGGTATAATATATTTCATACAGAAATGCTTTTCTTAAATATGCGCAACATAATATAAAAAAGCACACATTACGTCATAATGTGTGCTAAATCTTTTAAAGGCGAAATTACACTTTTACAATATTCATTTTTTCTGCACATTTCAGTATATTTGTGTAACTACCACACTCACTTATACCTGCATAACTACTTCCAGCCAAAATATTACTTCTGAGTCGGATGCCTTTAATTTCCGGTTTTACAAATTGTTTTTTCATATTTAGTTGATTTTAAATTATTATAATTAAATATATCTAACATTTCTTGAAGTAAAAGCAGTACTTCATACACAAATTCTGATTTTCATTTCATAGGCAAGGATAAGCATACTTTCTACTCCCAAGATTTCTGCATTAGAATTTAAAAATAAAAAAGGCGGGGAGTCTCGTTACTCGTCCCGCTTTCTGAGGTCTTCGCAATACCTTATCTGAGAGAAAAGTAACTGTAAGAAGCCCACGCCAATAGATGTATATTTTAGTGTATAGCACAATCGCACTCCAATGGAGTACAATTATTGCTATACACACATGGATATAATCCATACGTAGACATTTACAGCATCTTTGTCTTGTCAGATTTGAAAGTTGCGAAGTTTCAGAAAGCCAAGAACAAAGCGTGAAAACGCCTTTTGTAATATGTCCGCCCATATAAACAGGATTTACCCCCTGTTTGCTCTGGACACTTACCCACATTATCTACAGAATGCAAATCATGCAAGAAAGTTGTTTTCAAATTAACAGAAAAATGGCGGATTTGCAAAGTAAAAACATAAAAAAATGAAAGTCTGATGCTATTTTTCTTTCAAACACTACAAAACAAGCAAATAACACCCTTAGTCAGATTGCAATCAGCAAGGTATGTAAACCATATATAGTAACATTAACTGAAGTTTCGCAAGTAGTAAACTGGAGTTAACTTCGTGAAGTAAAAAGGTGTAACCGCTTCGCTCAGGACGGTACTCTTTCGCTTAAAACGCATCCGTAAACAGTCAAACGTCCGTTTTACTCCATGGAGCGTAGCGGAATTAACTCCGCTTAACTCCTTTTTACTCCAAGCAAGTAAAGCGTTAGCGATACTTGCGAAAGTTGAGAAACATTAACCAACCACATAAAAAGCGAATGCACAGCAGCATGATTACTGTAGTGCATTCGCTTTTTATGTTTCCAACAAAGATAAGCCATACTATAGTGTTTCTGTAACGTTTCCTTTCAGTAAAGAAATCACAACGAACGGCATACTATTCTCATTTCTGTTCTTATCCTTCCTCATCACCCTTGTCATCACCTTCTGCTTCTTTCTGGTTCTGCATCTTCACCCATTCTGAAGGCGACAGACCAAAGAGAGACTTGAAGTTAGTAGAGAATGCAGACAGGGACTTGAAGCCCGTGGCAACACTTGCACCTGTTATGTCAAGCTTCTTTTCCTTCAAAAGACGAGCAGCCTCCTTCAGACGCACATACTTCACGAAGTCGCGCGGAGCCTGACCCGTCAAGTCCTTCATCTTACGATAGAAATGTACACGGCTGATGCCCACCTTGTCGGCAATAATCTCAACCGACAACTCTGGGTTATCCATATTGTCGCTTATCACCTTCATGATACGTTTCATGAGGTTCTCGTCAGGCGACTCCACGTCTCTCTGCTCCACATATAGCTCCTTCTGCTTGTCAAGCGTGAACTTGCCCAATATGAGCTGACGTGTCTTGAGGATGCTCATTGCCGTTGTACGCAGCACCTCGATGTTGAACGGCTTAGTGACATAGGCATCGGCACCGTTTGTAAGACCGAGAATGCGGTCGGCATCGCTACCGAGAGCCGTCATGAGGATGACAGGTATATGATTAGTGTTGATGTTCGACTTCAAACGCTGGCAAAGATTCATACCGTCCATTGCCGGCATCATGACATCACTGATGACAAGGCCGACCTTGTCGTGATGAGCAAGAACATAGTCGAGCGCCTGCTGGCCATTGCTGAACTCCGTGATAGAGAAGTCCTGCTTCAACTCGCTCACCACATACTGGCGTATGTCCTCATCGTCCTCAACGATGACAACATTCTTACGGCGCAACTCGGCTGCACGATCCTCACTCGTATCGCTCTCGGCCGCAGCATCTTCCTCTGGCATCTCCACCACAGGAGCCACTACTGCCTGCTGGCTGAGCAAGTCGTCCGTACCGAACGGCATATTGATGATGAACGAAGCACCACTGCCGTTAGGATTGTCTGCCACGGAGATTGTTCCCTTGTGAAGACGCACAAGCATATACGTGAGGTTAAGTCCGATACCTGTACCTATGTAGCCATTCTTATTACCTGCCGAATAGAAACGCTCGAACACGCGGTTCTTGTCCTCGTCCTTGATACCGCAGCCAGAGTCGGTGACACTGAGCGTAAACTGCTCGTCTGTATGCGACGCATCAAGGTTGAGCGTGATGTTTCCACCGTCAGGCGTAAACTTGAAGGCGTTTGACAACAGGTTCATGACAATCTTGTCCATGTTGTCAGGGTCAACCACAACTGAGAGGGCATCGACTGAGTGCTGGAACGAATATGTTATGTTGCGTCCAGATGCATTCGACACGAACACATCGAAAATGTTCTGCAACAATGCCACAAGATCCACGCGTCTGTAAGTCAGCAGGAACTGTCCCTTCTCTATCTTGCGCACATCCATCATCTGATTGACCAGACGAAGTATTCGGTTCGAATTATGCTTGATAAGCTTATAGTTCTTCTGATGCTCCTCGTCCTTGTCCATTGACATAAGTTTCTCAAGAGGCGAGAAGATAAGCGTCATCGGTGTGCGAATCTCATGGCTGATGTTCATGAAGAACTGCACACGCGCCTCGTTCAACTCCTGCTGCTGACGGTGGCGGGCAATGACCTTGCGGGCACGTACCTGACGACTCACGTACAGATATGCAAGCCAACAGAAGACAAGGAACAGAAGGCAATAGACGAAGATGGCCACGTTGGAAGCATACCATGCCGGATGCACAATGACCTCCAATTCACGCTCGTCGCTGACAGAGCCATACGAAACGGCACGCACACGAAGACGATAGACTCCAGGCTGGAGGTTGCTGAACACAAGCTGATTGCCGTTCACTCCCTGACTGATCCATGTCTTGCCGTCGAGGCTGTATTCGTATGTAACGTGCTGATGTCCAAGCTCAGCCACACGCAGTTCCAAAATGAAATGGTTGTCTGTATTGCAAAGCTCTACCCTCTTCACATCGTCGATGACATTGTCGATGATGTTATAGCTGCCTGACATGTCGCCGACATGGATAGACTTACCCGACACGATGAGGTCCACGAAGCTCAGCTGCATTGGCGTGGCCTCGTCGAGCGACTTACAGATAGTTGACGTATTGAAATAAGTTATACCGCTTATGCCGCCGAAATACAAATTGCAACCGCTTGACAACACCGAGCCTCGGCAGAACTCATTGTCCTGCAATCCGTCGTCGGCATAGAAGCACTTGAAAGTGCCGTTCTTGGTATTCATGCACGTCATGCCGTAGTCTGTTCCAATCCAGAGGAAGTCGCCCTCGGCATATAACGACTCCACGCTGTTGTTCGACAGACCGTCAGCCACGGCATAGCGTTTTGTCTTTCGTGACGCTATCTCCACACGGTACAGTCCGCGGTTTGAAGCCACCCATACATACTTGCCGTCGGGCGACGCTGCGAAATGCTTCACCGCATGACCGCCCAACAACTTATATCGTTCCTTGGTCAAGACACCATGACCCTTTATGCCGCATATCACCATTCCGTCGGCAGAACCGACATACAGCTTGTCCTTTATCTGCAACACAGTATAGTCGAACGGATTGCCTGCCGCATCGCCGGCACTATGGAAACTGTCCTTCAGAGTTCGGGTTACAGGATTGTAGTAGAAGAATCCGCTACCTATGGTCGAAATCCAATAGCAGCCGTTGTCAGCCGGCTTTATCTCGAATATGTGGTTAATGTCCTTAGTGACAAGCGACAGACGGCCGTTGTCCATCTGCCACAAACCGTCGAAGAACGTACCGAGCAGCACCTTGCCGCCGCCAAGAGGACAGATTGAAGTGAAAGCAGCTGGAGCATTCGGGCTTTCCGGTGTGTTCCAGTGACTTGACGATGTGCCGTCAGGCGACATGAGATAGAGTCCGTCATTATCCACCGCAACCCAGATGTTGCCGTCCTCAGCCTCCGCCATAGCAAAGGCAGAGTTGGTACCTATTGAGTTCTTTGTTATGGAATGGCGGCCTACATACTCGAAAGGCGTCTTGGTGCTTGGCTTCATCATCACACCTTTCCAGTAAATACCCACCCACACATTGCCGAACTTATCGACAAGGGCATCCTTCACGTTACTTGTAGCAATATTGAAGTCGTTGACGCGAATGGCACTCTGCGTCACGGTCTGCGTTGTAGCGTTATAGACACGCAAGCCGCCACCGTCGGTACAGACGAAATAACGGCCGTCGGTCCACGGCTTGAAGCTGAACACTACTCCGCCCAACTGCTCTGCCGATGCCACACAGACAAAACGGTCAGCCTTGGCATCGTAGCGGAATATACCGCGAGTATCCGTGGCAAGGAAGATATTACCCTTCTCGTCCTCACGTAACTTTACGGCAGCACTGACCTCAGGGTAGGCCTTGAAGCCCTTGCCCTGTCTGCGGAACACATCCTGATGACCGTTGACAATCCACAGACGACCGCGCTTGTCCTCCATAAACTGAATTGGATTGTAGAAATTATCGCCTGTGTTATAGTCTCTCGTATGACGGGCAGCAAGCTTGCCATGCTCATCCTTGTATATCTCGCCATTGCCATAACCTGAGAATGTCACCATGACACGCTCCTTGCCGTTCTCCTTGAAACGGTAGAAGTCGATTACACGCGGATAGATGGTGTCGCCCTCATATCCCAAAAGATACACAGGAGAGAAATCGTCGGTAGCATAATCATAAACCTGCATTCCGCGTCCCGTACCCACAAGCAGGTGATTACGGTCATATTCGAACACGCTGACAACATCGTCGTGACACAGTGAATGTTCGTCGGCATCGTCATGACGATACACGTTAATCTTCACTCCGTCATAACGGTTCAAGCCGTTCTGCGTTGTAATCCAAATATTATTGCGACTGTCTTCGTATATAGCATAGATACACGTATTCGACAATCCCTGCTTGGAATTGAAGAATTGCACGTTCTGAGCTTTCAAAGCTACAAGAGAAAGCAAACAGCATAAAGCGAAGACACACAGTCTCTGCATAGAGTTATGATTAGACATAAAAAGGAAATTGTTCTAAAACAAAACGGTCACGTTTTATGGTTGGTAATTATTCCAAGCCTGACAACGACCGCCATGCGTCCGGAAAGAGACATAGCATCTACGGGCAATTTAAGCATAAAGGGTCGTAAATCACAGCCTGGTTTTGGTTGATTTCAGCGGCAAAGGTAACAAAAACTTATCTAAAATAATCATTATCACACTTTTTTTTCAAT
Organism: Bacteroidaceae bacterium; assembly: GCA_017450985.1. Classification (GTDB taxonomy): domain Bacteria; phylum Bacteroidota; class Bacteroidia; order Bacteroidales; family Bacteroidaceae; genus Minthosoma. The sequence continues at coordinate 7,802 of JAFSSN010000197.1, read as the reverse complement.
AAGCACCCTATATTAACACCATTTCACGGTAAGATTAATCTTGAAACTGCGGTAGTATGGGGGGCGGTTGGGCGGTTAAAAGGGTTTACGGTTATAAGGGTGTGAGGGAGGGCGGTTGGACGGTTGTATGATTATAAGGTGGGGCGGTTGGACGGTTAAAAGGGTTTACGGTTATAAGGTTGTGAGGGAGGGCGGTTATACGGTTGTATGGTTATAAGGTGGGACGGTTGTACGGTTAAAAGGGTTTACGGTTATAAGGGCATGGAAGAATACGGTTTTAAGGTTATGGCAGTTGAGCATTTCCCACAACCATATAACAGCACCACCACACAATCGAACAACCGAACAACCACACAACCGAACAACCGCATAACCGTAAAACCACATAACCGCATAACCGTAAAACCACATAACCGTAAAACCACATGACCGCACAACCCAACAACCGTAAAACCGCATAACCGCATAACCGTAAAACCGCATAACCGGATAACCGTAAAACCGCAAAACCGTAAAACCGCACAACCGCACAACCGCATGACCGCCAAAAGCACTCCTTTCGTTCCTCCCATGCTTCTCCCATGTTTCTCTTATGTTTCTCTTATTGTTACATACATGTCGAAAAGTTTCAACACAGAGCATATTGAGAGGCATATAAGAGGCAAAAGAGAGGTACATAAGAGGCAGAAGGGAGGCACTTGGGAGGATGATCCCAGTATTACCAATTTATACAGCAATAATACCACCATCTTATAACGTATTTTATAACCCTTTCATAACATTTTTAACATTTACATAAAAGGACTAATAGAAGTGAGGAAAAGACGACAACAAGGACAACATCGGACAACCTTTGTCAACTTCGTTGAAGAATAACAAGAACAAATAACATTCAACTGACGTTGAAAACCGAGACAAAAGAACTGCCATGTTATGGCAATAAAGAAGCGGACAAAACAAAAAAAGAGAGCCATCTTCACAGACAGCTCCCCCCATAAAATCATTTTTATCCTTTTTACGTAATCACAATTTCAATTTAAGCATTGTCAAAGAATAAGGCTTGACATCAAGTGTCATCTTCTTCTTAGCCTTAAGAGTCTCTGACTTTGGAGCAATAGGCTGAGCCTCATAGTTGTTCTCATCCTGTGCATTACCAGATATAACCACCTTCTCAGCAGCAGACTTCAAAGACTTGAATCGAGAAAGGTTGATAGTAGCAGAAGCGGCTGCGTCGCCTGCATTACATACCTTCACGAACAATTCACGAGTCTTAGTGTTGAGAACGACAGACTGTCCGAGCAACTTAGCGTCGCCGCCGTCGAAAGTCACGCAGTCGCCATAATAGTAGTCGCCTGATGACTGACCGAACATCTGCTGAACATAGTAGCTGCAAGTAAGATATGGACGCTCATTGTCGAAATAAATGAGGTCAGGATTCCAGTTAGTGTTAGTCTTGCGTGCAAAGAGCGGAGCGTAGCTTGTCATGCAAACAACGTCGCCGTTGCGCTCAACGTGCAAAAGATAGAGAGCCTCGGCAAGAGCATCGATAAGCTTCTTGTCCTTTGCCGCATACTCACCAAGATAGACCTTAGTCTTGCGGTTACGAGGATAGTTGTCATACTGACGGCTTGTGAGGAAATAGTCTCTTGGCTCATAGTAGTGCTCATCGAGAATTGGAAGGTCAATCTCCTCTGCCAGCTTCCAACCATTGTCGAAGTCAGGATTGCCCGGATGAGAACCAGGGCCGGCAGTACCCACGATAACAATCTCTGGATGCTTTGCCTTAACCTTGTTGTAAATATACTTGAAACGCTCGCAGAACTCAGGAGTAATCTTCTCCTCGTTGCCAAGACCGAGATACTTCAAGTTGAATGGCTTTGGATGTCCAGCCTCTGCACGTACCTTACCCCACTTAGTGTTGACGTCGCCGTTAGCCCACTCAATAAGGTCGAGAGCCTCGTCAACCCACTCGTCCATCTCCGACATAGGAACGGCATCCTGAGCCTGGTTCTTCATGCCCCAGCCTCCGTTAGCTCCCTGACAGCTCACGCCACATGGGAGGATAGGAAGCGGCTGCATGCCCAAGTCCTCACAGAACTGGAAATACTCAAAATAGCCCAATCCCATTGACTGATGATAGCCCCAAGTGTTCTTCAACGGACGGCGTGTCTCCTTAGGACCTACTGTTGTCTTCCAACGGTAAGTGTTCCAGAATCCGTCACCGCCACCGTGTACAACGCATCCACCAGGGAAACGCATGAACTTAGGGTGCAAAGCCTCAAGAGCCTCGGCAAGATCCTTGCGAAGACCGTGTCCCTTATATGTATCCTGTGGCATGAGTGAAACAACGTCCACATCCACAGTACCTACTGTCAAACCAAGAATCATTAGTACAGCATGCTCACAATCTTCCTTAGCCACCAGCGTAGCCTTGCTCTGCTTCCAGTCGCCCTTGACTGTAAGAACAGTATCGGCTATCACCTTCTGCTTCTCTTTTGGATTCCAAGATGGAGGTGTAGCGAGCACGATGCGCATCTGCATATCCTTGTCGCTTCGAGTAAACATAGAGAAGTCATAAGACTTTCCTGCCTTTAGGCTTATGCCGTCAAAACCATCATTCAGAATACCGAATCCCGTCCAGCCGTCATAGTCATAATAATGACCGACGCGCTCAACATGAAGACGCATATAGTTAGGATTGTTCTTGTGAACAGGCGACTGCTGTTTCACCTCCATGTAGCCGGTAGAGTGTCCCGGACGAGTCAAACGCCATGCCGTGCCTGCGCCCCAGCCGTCGCGTTCAACAGGTGAGAACTCAAATGAGCCGTTCTGTACCAACTCAGCATACAAACCGCCGTCAGCAGCAGAGCTAATGTCCTCAAAAAAGATACCAATAAGTTCGTCACTTATCTGTTTACCACCAGCAGGAGCAACCACAGCCTTCTGGGCATACGCTGAAAAAGCAGAAGCCGCTAACAATGATGCTAAAATCTTACGTGTTGTCATCTTAATGTAAAAGTAATAATATTTGTGTTATTTGATTTGTTACGAAAACTTTTTCTACGCAAAGGTAGTAAAAAAAGAATAGTTTACCACAAGCAAAACACTTGTAATCGAAAAAATAAGAAAAATCCTCTCTTTTTTGATTCGACTTTAGCATTTGAGCAACGAGCCGCATATAATCATCTCCCGGCATCGTACTTCAAATATCTAAAACTGTTCAAATGCTAAAGTTGAACTAATTCACAATTCACAGCATTCGGTTTCCTTATAATTCTATAACTCAACTTTCGCAAGTATCGCTAACGCTTTCCTTGCTTGGAGTAAAAAAGGAGTTAAGCGGAGTTAATTCCGCTACGCTCCATGGAGTAAACGGACGTTTGACTGTTTACGGATGCGTTTTAAGCAAAAGAGTATCGTCCTGAGCGAAGCGGTTACTCCTTTTTACTTCACGAAGTTAACTCCTGTTTACTACTTGCGAAACTTCAGTTCTATAACTATATACTTTTATCACTCTAACTACGCATTTTTATTTCCCTAACTACGTATTATATTCTTCCTGACTTTCGCAAGTTTAGCTAATGCTTTACTTGCTTGGAGTAAACTGACGTTTGACTGTTTGCGAATGCGCCTTTAATAAGTGTATCGTCTTGAGCAAAGTAGCAACACCCTTTTTAACTCCACAAGGTTTACCCCCGTTAACAACCAGCTAATATTGAGTATTCTTCCAAACAATGCTTTTTACAACCTCTACTGCCTTTAACTAAAGAGGGGGCACAAAATAACTTCTGTGCCCCCCACTCACTAACAAAAATTACTTAACCAATACTTTATGAGTTTCTCCGTTTGAAGTCTTAACAATATTAATACCCTTAGTCAACTTATTCTGACGAACACCGTCAACAGAGTAGATAGTTGCACCTTCGAGAGAGTTTGCATCGAGATTTGCGATTGAAGTAGGAACTGCCTCACCCAAGTAGTAGAGCTTGAAGTTGTCGAAAATACACCAGTCCTGACCGAGCTTCTTCTCAAGATTCTTTCTCAAACCGAATGTGAGATCCTGACCTTCCTGTACATAAACTGTAACCTTGTTTGTGTAAGTATCGTCATTCTCCTTAGAGAAGATAGCGTCTGCACCGCGAGTAGAGTTAGGGACGTAGTAAGTAACATCTTCCAACTCATCCTTAACTGAAGAGTCGAATGGGTGCTCAATCTTTTCCCAGTTGATTTCCTTCCAGATAGGCTTGTAAACAATCACACCACCGTTCAAGTCTGTTGCCTCAGCATCTTCCTCCTGACCGTCAACATACTTCTCCATAGAAACAGTAGTTGAACGAAGAACAGCGATTGACTTAACCTTAGTCTCGTTAGACTCACTTGCTGTAGAAGCATAGAGAGCAACATTACCAGTCTCCCAAGAATCGATGTCGCCACCAGCGTTGAACCAGTTCTTGTAAGCGTCAGAAATAGAACCATCACGATAGAATGCATCAACAACGATTGTGTAAGCACCCTTAGGAAGAGCCTTGATAGTCTGGTTGATATCGAAGCTTTCAGTCTCGTAGCTTTCACCGTTTGTAGTCTTGTTCTCAACACCTACAGCAGCTGTGAATGCGCCGTTCCATCCCTTGTTGCCTTCAGCAAATGAAGGGTTGATAATGAGTGCTGTAACATCAACTGGCTTAGCCTCTGTTGCAGTTGCGCCACCAAGACTTGCAATAATTACATTGTTGTATGGAGCAGCAAGAACTGTGAGGTAATTGTCGAGCTTCTCAACAGAAGCAAGATTTGCCTTCAAATCCTCAACCTGCTTAACAATAGCATCAGCAAGAGCAGCCTTCAACTCGTCGATGTTAGCAGAAATCTTCTTGCCCTTAGTAGAGTTTGTATTCAAACCTGCAGTCTCCTTAGCAATCTGGAGGAAAGTAATATACTTAACGTATGCATTGTAAAGATCTGTAGCCTTACCATATACTTCATAAGTATCAGCTTCGCCTTCACCAACAGAAAGAGCATCCATAGCGTACATACCAGAAATGATTGCCTCGTCAGAAGACTCTGGGAATCCCTGTGACCACTGACCTATCTGGTCAAGTGTGTTACGCCAGTTATTTGCAGCACTGTTTGCTACATCAACATACTTGTTAATCTTTTCGATTACCTCAAGAGCCTTCTCATACTCTTCTGTGTTAGAAACATTTGGAATCTGAGCGTAGAGCTCATCAGCCTTAGCCTTATCACCTGGCAAAGTAAGAGTTGCCATGCGAGTTCTAACAGTCTCAAGAGATGGACCGAGAATCTTAGCGAAGTCTGGAGTCTCACCATAGTAGTAAAGCTGGAATCCAGTAGTTGAGTAGAATGCATCAGAACGTGCACCAATCTTAGCCTTACCGTCAGAAACATAAATCATGTTTGTAGTAAGCTTTTGCCATACAGTCTGACGCCACTGGTCACGGTTACCACCCCACCATGGGTTACCCTTCTGAGTGAGATTTGCCTTTTCAATCTTGTCGCCTGCCTCAATAAATACATACTGATTTTCAGAAACATCTGCACCAGCATTACACATGAGACCGCTCATTGAGTAGAAACCGTTAGGAAGGTTAGTGATAGTCTGATAGAACTTCTCTGGGTTACCAGTTGGGTTTTCAGACCAAGCACCAGTACCTATATATCCGTGCTGAGCATCGCGTCCGTTGAATCCGTTACCGTGCCACATTGTAGTGTTGTAAACCCACTGACCTTCAACATTGTCATCCTGAGTGAACTGAACATCGCTACAGATTGGAAGCCAGTCAGTATGCTCATCCAAAACTTCCTTATAGCTCTTTTCCTGAACTGTAGCCCAAGTCTCTTCAATTTCATTGATAAACTTGTAGCAGTTATCCTCAGCACTCCATGTTGGAGTATATTCATTGTTAACCAAGAATGGCTGGTTGATAGCGAATGAGAAGTTGTAAGCACCATTCTCTGGCTCCTGTGACATTACATAAGCCATACGAGCCTCGCCGAGAACCTTACCCTTAGCGCTGAAAATATTAAGGTTTGTATTGTCATCACCAATAACATCAGCATACTTATCCATGTCGAGGTAAGCATCACAGTTAGCAAGAATCTTCTCAAACTCAGCCTTACCATTGTAGTCAGTAGAGTTGTTAAGAAGCTTTGACATGTTTACCAATGATTGGAAAGCTTCGTAGTCAGCAACTGCCTGTACGAACTGATCATACATTGGCTTAAGAATAGCAAGAGCCTCGTCACACTGTGCCTTTGTAAAGTTCTTTATAGAACCTGAAATCTTCTCATCATACTCAAGAGTATAGTACTCCTCGAAAAGACAGCCAAGAGTAACATTCTCATACTTAGTCTTCAAGTTGTCAATCTTGTCTTCGTAAGCTTTAACATCTTCACGAGCAGCCATAAGCTCAGCAGCCTCGTCAGCTGTTCCCTCATAGAAGAGTTTGAAGTTTGTAGCCATGAAAGAGTCTGCCTCACGTGGCTTATCCTTAGATACACCGAGCTTTACATAACCGTCCTGAGTAAGGAAGAATGTAACTGTGTTATACTTCACATCATCGTCATCCTCGCTTACGTATGGCATATACTTGCCAGCCTCGAACCACAGAAGAGAACCAGGTACTGAACATGGACCCCAAAGTGACTCATCACCAACAGTGTAGTTACCATCACTCATATCCCAGCCTTCCTTTACAGTATCCTCATAAATCTGGCTGAACTGCTTGTCGAAAAGACGAGGCATGAGAGGAGTTGAGAATGTACGACCTACAGTGAATGCCTCACTTTCAATGTCGTAAGAACCATTTGAAACATAGAGCAAAGCATTATCCTCCCAATTCTCAGTATTGAATAAAGAAGGGTCGTCTGCCCATGAGTTACCACAGCGATAATATCCCTGACACTCAAGGCGATACATACCAGCAGGCAACTGAACGATCTGATACAAGTCAACGTCTTTTCCGTTGTAAACCTCGCAAAGACCACCTGTCTCAGTAGTGTTACCACCAGTCTGTTTCAAAACCCAAGGAGCGATAGTTTCACTTGTGAAACTAAGGTTATCCCAAGTCACCTTATCGGTGATTTCTTCGCCCGCAGTCCAAGTTGACTGGGCATAAGCTGATCCAATACTTGCTGCAAGTAAGGACGTAGTAAGTAAAATGTTCTTCATAATAACATCATAAATGTTAATTAAACGTATTTGTTTTAGAATTGTTTTCTCGTTATAGTTTTGACTAATTGCAAATTATTAAGGCAAGTCCCAAAAATCAGGACAAATGATGAAAAACATAAAAGCTAATTATTGGAACATGCCTAAATAATCCATATCATTTAGTTGTGACTAATTCATTTCTGATTTATAAAGGAGTCTCACACATTATTTATATACCTTGACGTTCTTAACTGTACCGTCAGAATACTTTGTGCGAACAATATTTACTCCCTTTGCAAGTGTTGTAAGTTTTCGGCCGTCAAGAGAATAAATTTCAGAAGAAACTTCATCTGCATCATTCTCAACGCTTTCAATCGCAAGAGCACGACGTTCTGCATTTGCTGCCTTGGCAGCCTCAGTCTTTTCGTACCACTCTTTATACCAAGCGAAACATGCTTCGCCACAGGCTTCCTGATTTCCCTGAGCAAATGGAATGACCTTCTTGTTCTCGATATAAGGGTCAATCTGAAGATAGTCGCTCGTACCTGTGAGTGTCATACCGATATTCTTATAGAAGTCGTGAACAGTCTTCCAAGCCTTGCCCCACTTGCTTGTGGATGCTGTAGCCCATGTA
>JAFSSN010000196.1 GCA_017450985.1 Bacteroidaceae bacterium | reverse complement strand
GGAAGTTCTATGTTAGCCCCGATTCTTCGGCGCAGGAATCCGTATCACACCTCAACGGCTGGCAGAGAATCATTCCTGATGGCACAGACCCTTGCTATGTCCGTCAAGCTGTCGCACTCGGCATAAGTGAATTTGACCTTGTGACAGAAGAAGATTGGAGTAGTGCTACAAAGCTGGTCGAAGACGGCGATGACGGCGATGACGGCGTAACCTATCGCTGTCGCTGGCTGTTGAGCAATGTGAACGTCTCGGCTTTGGCTGCAAACAGTTCGGGAGCACTGAAGAACATCATCGAGCAAGAGCCTGTCCTAAAGGCTACATTGATGAAGCGTGTTGGCGGTGGTCCCGAAACTGCCTGCACGGGAATCGGTTCTGTGATTATATCCTTTGGCGAGAAGTATGTGTCGGCAACCATTGGCTCAGGCGGCACGGCGGCAAACATGGAGTGCTCTGTTAATCTCCCCACATCAGGCACAGACAACCAATACCGCGTGGAGATTGACAAGGCGACGACAAAGCAAGTGACGGCAGCATTTGCCTTCACTGGCGGAGAGACGCTTGTCTTCGGCATTGACAAGGTGTTCGACGGCCAGATGCCCGTCATCACCATTGGAAGCGATGGATATTGGTATATAAACGGTAGCCCCACAACTGTAAAGGCAGAAGGCAAAGACGGAACAGGCGTTGAGCTGAAGGGAAGCGTTGACTTGTACGAGGAGCCAAGTTCTTCGTCCTCCTCGTCTTCCTCTTCGTCTTCCTCCTCGTCTTCCTCCTCGTCTTCCTCTTCATCCTCCTCTTCGCCATCTTCTGAACCTGTTACCTCGCTTGAAGGACTGACAGGAATGTCGGTTGGCGACTGTTATGTAGTAAACGAGAACCATCATCTGTACTTCTACAATGGGGTAGGGGGATGGCCTAACAACTGGAACGACCTCGGAGAGTTCAAGGGTGCGGACGGCGTGAGCAGCTATATGCACATTGCCTGGGCCGACAATATCACATTTGCGGCAGACGGCGTAACACCGACAGGACACACCGGCTTTACTACGGTTTATGGAGCAAACAATCATAATTATGACTATGATTGGATTGGATTCTGCACGGACAATAACGCAAACGACCCAACCACACTTGGCGCATATAAGTGGAACTATCAGAAGGGCAAGGACGGCAGCGACTATGAATATGTCTATATGCGCAGTAAGGTAGAGACGGCCCCGACTGTTGATGAGAACGGCACGGACGGCTCTGGCAAAACCCATATACAAGACGATTTCCTGCCAGCAGTGGGCAATTATGACAGCGCCAAATATGCCGCCAATCGCTTCACAGACGACCCGCAGGGAGTTAGCGAGGCATGGCCTTTCGAGTATCAGGCCGTGCGTAAGAAAGTGAATGGCTCCTGGCAACTGTTTTCTGCTGCAACATTGCACAGAAAATATGGAAAGGATAGCTATGTTGCTTCGCTCGATACGGAGTTTGCCGTGCTTCGCGTCACAGGTTTTGGTATTCCCACAAAAGCACAGAACATCTATGTTGTGCCGTCGCTTTACAAAGGCGACACGCAGCTTACGCCTGTCATTAGAGGGGTTAAACGAAGAAATAGCTCTGGGAACGACGTGGCGATGGCATGGAACGGAAGCACGAGCCAATGGACTGATACGGGGCTTGCCATTTCATACAACAGCTCTACCAACGTCATTACCATAGCCTACGGCATTACGGCAAGTGTCCCAAACGGACAGGACATCTTCAAATTCACCATTGCAAACGTGGTGGATAACACGGACGTATTCTCCGAAGAAAAGGCATTGACGGTGAACACTGCCGGAAACGACACATACAACATCCTGCCAAGCCTTAACCAGATAATCGTCAGCCGCAGCAGTGACGGTTATGCCCCCGATACCTTCACGCTGACTTGTGGCTACTCGAAAGTTGACGTGGATAATCAGGTGACAAAAGTCGCAGACGTGACAGGACAAATAGACAACACCTATAATCTCTACTTCCGCAGGCACAGCCGCGCTGGAGCGATATGGGAAAGCACATTCTTCCTGTATTCTGCTCTTGCCAAGAGCTTGGGCAATAGTTCAAGCGGCTATGATGACGGAATGCTTGTCGATGTTCCTGTAGCGGATTATGATGCCATCGAGTTTATCCTTTGCAAAAACACCAGCGCAACCGTCGCTGCTGCAAGCGTGACGGGGCAGATTGGCAGCGTGTCCGTGCCTGTCCTGACCGACGGCAGCGTCGGAGCGACAGGGCCGTCCTATTACTATCTCGGAGAATGGGCAGACGAGAATGACAGCGAATACATCCCGGACGGCACACAAATAGAGGTGACGGAGTATGAACGCCCCTTCATCAGCTATACCCAGAACGGCGAAACGCTATACTTCTTATATATTGGCACTGGCACAGGAGAGGCGGCACTTGTCACAACAAGCACACGAGACAATCCATCGCTCGATTCCGAACATTGGGCACCAATGCAAAGCCAAAACAAGTACATCATCTCAAAGGCAATCTTCGCAAAGTATGCCAACTTTGGCAGTTCCATATTCAACGGCGACTGGCTCCTTTCGTCCAACGGACACATCGGGAACAACAGCTTTGAGTCCAGCGACAGGATAAGGGTCTCTACATTCGGAAGTGACACGACGAAAGTCATTGTACCTCACACGCTCTTCGACATTCTGAATCCGACTAAAGATTCGGAACAGATGTTTGCAGAGGATTTCGATAGCAGCCAGGCACTCATCGACCCGACTACTCCCGGCCACAACTGCGACTTGGCAGACGGCGACGGTTTCTTGCTCGAAGCAGGAAAGACCTACTATGTGAGGGCATACGCCCATACATCAGGCTCTGAGCAGAATGTCCAGCACTTGCCGCACTACTACCTCCAACTGCTCGACGGAAACGGTGGCAGTCTCAATATAGTGGATTTGTTCACCCAAGACGGTATCTCGCAGAGGAACAATATCGCATTCTTCCGCGTGGCTGCTACGGAAACATATTATTTCGGAATCCGGGCAACTCCAAAGATAGAAGTTGGAGAGGCAGATGAGTACGGAAGGCTTTGGCTGAAGACATGGTCTTTTGGCATCGCCCGTTTTGTTCCACACTATGCCGTTGACTTCCTTACCGGTATGACCGTACAGGGTCATGGGTTTTCGTCAGGCGCACAGCGCAGGGCAAAGACAATTCTCGACAATGCCACCTTCGACTACTATACAAAGGATTACCACGGAGAAAGGATGATTGACATCGAGGCATGTGGGACGTTTATGGAAATCAAGGACGGCTATTATCCGTTACTCCAGCTTCCTGTCTTTTGTCATTCCGGAACAAGACCTGAATGGTCTGGGAATACCATCACTCGCTATGTCCCCTACACAAACGAAGACCGTGACTATGCTCGTTCATTCGTCGGTACAAAGCTACTGATATATATAACCAACGGCGGCATACGATGCAGCTACTATCACTATGGCTATCACGGCGGGAACACACAGGATTGGGCGACCTCTGCGGAAGACTTCTGTTTCGTCTATAAACACTCAAAAGAAACTGGCGAAAGCTCTGCAACATACAAGACACGGACATTGGAGACAGTAGAAGGCCAAGTTCCTGGTGGCTATGGCCCTGTTCTGGACGGTCCCCAGTTCTTTGAGATAGAATGTTGCACTGGCCTTGACCTCGACGGCGAGATTGTCTATTGGCGCATTAACACAATCGGCAAAATGGCATAACATAAAACAAAGCATTATATGGCAGATACTATCAGCACTCGCGAAATTCTCGCACCGTTTCAGACCGCAGCGGCCTTGAACGAACTTAACGACTACTTCCTGCTTCAGGCCAACCGCACAAGTGGCGGCGATGGCTCACAGGCGGCCATACGCATTTCGGCACAACTGGTGAAGGCGTACCTTATGGCTGGCTTTGAGATTACAATTAACGATGAAGGCTATATCGTCATCGGCGGGCAAGCAACACAGACGAAAGTCATTTCGGAACTTGCGCCGAAAGTTGTCACGCAAACAAGGACATCTATCGCCATTAGCCCCAATGTGCTAAACAAATGGGGCAAGGTGCCTTCGCTTACTATCAGGTCGCTTAAAGCTGGATCGCCTGGCTTTGCCAATGAGTACATGATGGAGTTCATAGTAAACGGCGATGACTTCTCTCTGTCCCTGCCAAGCAGTGTGCGGTGGCAGGAAGAGCCGGAATGGGAGGATGGCTATACCTATCAGGTAAGCATCTTGAATAACCTTGCCGTTTATGCAGGGTGGGAGCCATCAGAAAATTCAAGTTCCAGCTCGGATATAGGTTCCAGCTCCAGCAGTTCCGACTATGACGATTCAAGTTCCAGCAGCTCTGGCCCAGATTCAAGTTCAAGCAGCTCTGGCTTGGATTCAAGTTTGAGCAGTTCAGGCTCAGATTCAAGTTCAAGCAGCTCCAGTTCGGATGCAAGTTCAAGCAGTTCCAGTCAATAATTAAAATTCAAATTCATAGCTATGAGTACATTTCGTAGAAGGCTTTTGATGATGGCCGCCGCTTTGGAAAGATATGTGTCCGCTTGGTTTCGTAGCGAAGGCTGGTTCCGCAGCGAGGCGTGGTAGAATTTACAATTTGACAATTTACAATTTACGATTTTATGGCAAAGAAAGTAACTATTGATGGCAGTAACAAGCTCAGTCAGCTCTCCGACGATTGGGGAGGAAAAAATGAGAGCGGTAGCTCGCAGACAAAGTATGGCGTTTCTATCCCTGCTGGTGCAGAGTGGGGCATGAACAGAGGTGAGGTGGAACGCTTCATCAAGCAGCAGTTCGGCAAGAAAGCAGGGGCGTTCAGGTGGCAGCAGGACGGCACATTCTACAAACTACAAGTGTTTGCCACAGAAGCAGACAAGGCGGCATACATAGCTGACCCAGAGAACAATGCCGCACTGTTGCTGGCCGAGCAGCAACTGCCTATCTCATCCGTGCAGTCAGACTCCTATGTGGCACGTCTTTATTGCAATCGGGACAATGTTGCACAATATGTTGCGAAAGACGGCTCTCCATTTATTGTAGGACTGCGTTTCTCTGCAACACACATTATTGCGGCAACGAGCGAGCAAGAGGGCATGAACGGCTCAGGCACGCTTATTATAGAGCGAGACACCAGCGGAAACGGCAATTTCACGCAAGTTGGAACGAGGTCGATTGTCAGTGTAGAACCAGGCACAACAGGTTATCCAGTTGAAGTTGACTTGGGGCCGTATCTTGCAGAGGGGCGCGTTAATGTTATCAGAATGCGTGCATCGTTCCGCTACTCTGACAATAATGGAGAGCAGGCTGTTATGACGAGCAGTAACGTGATTGTCAACGTAACGTCTGCAACGTTGAACGTAAGAATGACGCAAGACTGGACTCGCCCCATCATGGCATCAGGCGGCTCTTTCCCCCTGTCATTCAGCGTGACTGGTGCTGTGCAGAAATGGCTTCATGTCACAATTCAAGGAAGCGAGGGTGTTTACTCATACGTCGAATCAATAGGAGCGTCAGTAGAATACCCCGAAACATCACCTCGTCAATGGACTGCAGGTGACAGCGCAAGTCTTGGAATACTCACACATGGAGTACATGAGGTGCGGGCATGGGTAACGTGCGATGATGGCAGTGGTCATCTTGGAACGGATGGCTATCCAGACAGCATCAGTAGTGATGTGGTCGTACATAGACTTATGGTTGTTAATACAAACGCCGCAAGCGAAGAGTTGATTAAGCCTCGTCTCCTGCTGCAAAATGTAAAGAGTTCGATTGTCAACTATGTTCGCACTGTGATAGCGGACTATGCTGTTTGGATTCCAGATGCCAACGACCCGACAAGGGCAAGTAACGAAAGGATTGATGTATCGTTCCGTGTAACAGACTCTGCAGAAAACGACACAGACTACACAACGGTATATGCGCAAGAAGAGCATGTCGGCGAAAACGGGCTGCTAAGCGGTACTGCTTATCAGCTCGACACCGTGATTGAAATAGAAGCTCCGTCAAGCGGCGCACAGGTGGACGAATACCTATCCTATCTTCGCGTGTTCCGCTATGACGGAAACGAACTTGAGAATATCCTTTTCAACAGCCAGCGGCAAAGGTTCATAACACTTGCGGTTGACAATCGCGAGAATTTTGCTCCGACAAGCGGCGCCTGGTTTGTTCTCAACCCACGAAACAGGAATAACAGCGACAGCAACCGAAACTGCATCATTAACGCGGCAAACGGAGAGGTTGTACCGTCAGAAGGATGGGATAGCTTCGGGTTTGTCAGCGACGCATGGACAACAGCAGAAGACGGACAGAAGGTGTTGCGCGTCCTTGCAAATGAGCAATTAACAATAGACATAGACCCTTGGGAGCAATTCAACGGAAGCGACGTGAACTCTATCAACTCCCAAATGACGTTAGAGATAGACTATGCTGTCCGAAACATTACACAGGAGGATGAATCTGTCATAGACATCACGCAAGAAGTGAATGGCGAAACGCTGGGTATGCGGCTTCTCCCATTGGAGGGTTTCATAATGAGCAGCGAGCGTCAAGCTGTCAATGACCAGGACTTCGGATGGGAGGAAGGAAAGCGCACGCACCTCACATTGACCATTCATCCGTCCGTTGTGACACGTGGCACTGGAGAGTTGCCTTGGATGCAGACATTGAACAATGCCGCTTCGCAGCCACTTCACCTTGCGAAGGTTTATATAAACGGCTACCCAGAGCGCGATATGGACTATGTGCTAAAGGCTGAATCGTGGGGAGCTGGTGCAGGCAAGAAGATAGTCATTGGATGCCGTCACGCCGACATTGACATCTACGGAATCCGTTGTCTGAATGCTGCAATTTCTTCTGCCCAAGATACGCAGGATTACTCGTCTTCGCTTCCAACAGCAGAAGAGAAGTTGCGCGTCAAGCGTAGGAACGACATAACAACTGGCGGTCGCATAGATTACGAGAAGGCAAAGGAAAAGGGCTATCGTTGCCTGACTTGGATAGGACAAGACCAGTACAAGGTAAACCAGGATAAAGATACGGGATATGCCGGCTATTGGCGAATCGACAACGACTCTCCTGCATTCAGCGGAACGATTGGCAAGGCTTCGTATCTTGCATACATGGCTGGCACTATCGGTGACAAGAAGTGCCTGATGATAACCGCACAAGGTTCTACCGCAAATACATATTGGGAGAATAACGGCCAGACGAAGTGTGACAAAGTGACGTATGTCGTTAATATCCCATTCTCAAAGCTCCATGCAGACTTTGGCTGGAAGGCATCTAAGAGCACGGGAGAGAACTGCGAAAACCCGATGTATCTGAATGGCGAACGCATAGAGGGAACTGATTATGCAGGACTTTCCGATGCTCAAAAAGCGCTGGTGACTATTGATGTAATCGACGGATGGTTCGACGGCAACGGATGGAGTGAGAGCGTGCAGGAAATGGGCATGTATCACGGCCAGTTCTACACATGCTATGAAGGAGGGCCTAAGTGCTCGAAACTTGTCAACAAGATTAACTACGCATCCCCGATGCAGAGTCATAAGATGGGCGCGACAAGGCTGTATAACGATGTTATGAAGGCCGTCCTCGTTGGCGGTATGCAGCTACACAAGGACAACCCAGATGTACGTTTCGCAGTATATGAGGAAAGTTTCCTTTATTTCACCGAAAACCCATCTAACGAGTACAGGACGGAGTTTCATGGAATGTGTACCTTTGGTTTTGGCAAGTTTGACAAGCAGGTTTTCGGCGTAAAGCAAGACAGCCGGACTTTTGGCTTTGAAGGACTGAACAACAACCTTCCGTTGTGCGATTTCCGAGTTCCTGCAGACGAAGACGTAACATACAGCCCTGACGATGAGGCGTGGTGCTATAACGGCGTAAAGTCGATGGAATATGGGCTTGGCAAAACAGAGACACGCCTGGACGGAAACGGAAACGTAATCCTTAACAGCAAAGGCAAGGCCGCAGAATTTCCCAAGGCGGCAAATGACGCTATCTTTAGGAAATATGTCAACTTTATCTATTCACACTGCACGCAATTAAGGTATTACAACGGCACGAAGGCGCAATTCGTAGCCATGTATAATGACCTTGTAAATGCCACGCTCGGCAACCCAGATGCAGCCGAACAAGTAGCTGATATGCAAAAGTACCAGTATTGGATGACAAACGGACTGACACAGTTGCGTTTCGATTACGTTCGGAATGAGTGGACGGACGCAGGCACATGGAATCAAAGTAACGAAATCAATGGCCGTGGCGCTATGACCTATGCGGCTGGCGAGCGGAAACTTGACGAATACTACATGACGGCTGCTGCTTACGAGAATTGGAGAAACAGCGCGGACTATGGTAGCTGGAGTGCGCTTAACGAAGTCTTCCGCAGGGCATACGCATTGCACTTTGCCGATTATTTCGGCACCATAGGCCATGTGAAGAGCCACCTTACGCAATACAATCTTGTAAACTTTTTGCTGGCAGGAACGGATAACTGCTCGAAGAACCTCTATTATCAGTACGACCCAGAGACGGGGCTTATCTTCCTTGACGGCGATGACCTCGACTCCATTCTACCAAACGACAACAATGGCAGGCAGACAAAGAAGTATTTCCTCGACAGAATGCACGATGTGGAGGACTATATGAACGGACACAAGCCGCAGATAGACTACGAAGGACGCGCAAGCATCTTGTTCAACACAATAGAGTGTGCATACGAAGAAAACAGCGAAGCCCTTCGTTCAAACATGCGCGAAGTATTAACGGCAATGGCTTCTCTTGTCAGCGCAGGCGACGGATATGACCAAAGTGTGATGGGGTGTATGGAGAAATACTTCTTTTCCATACAAGAATACTTCCCGCAAGTGGCATACCAAGAGCAAGCGCGTATCAGGTATGAGTTTCCGAAATCGTTTGGCTACATCTCGTTTGGCAACCAGGCGCGAGGCATCGACCCTATAACACAGCAGGTTGGAAGCCAGTTGTTCAGGGAGCGTCAATATATGAGGCGAAGGCTTGCATACATTGCCTCTTATGCTTGCTGGGGAGATTTCTCGGGTGGCATAAATACAGGTGTCGTCGGCCTTGATGATTCCGGAAGTGCCTTGTCTCTTACCCCCGGTTCGGGGAATATAGGCGGTGTGTATCAGTTCGATGTGACCCCGCATCAGTGGATTTACCCCATAGGCTTTGCGGACAGAGCTGTAGCAGACCCACATGTACGCGTAGCGCCTGGAGACACATGCCGAATTGTAGTCGCCCAGTCCGGTCAAATAAGCGGTGACTCTTCCGTCGGGCTTGCCGCGCTCAACTATTACCGCAAAATAGGGAACCTTGGCAATATGGTTGTAGGTAATAACACACTATCCGTTGTTGCGAACAGACTGACAGAGTTTATTGCGGAACCGTCAGACCCAACCAACTCGAAGTTCCGACCAGGAACGATAGCTTTATCCACGCCAAACTTGCGCAAGTTGTCGCTGAATGGTGTTCGCACAATGTCGGGAGCAAAAGACTTCTCAGCGTTAAGACGTTGTGAAGAAATAGACCTTCGCGGAACGAATATCACCATTGCCGAAATTCCGTTGTCGCAAACACTTACGGCTCTTCGCTTGCCAGCTTCAATCACACGTCTTACGCTTTTGGGACAACCATCGTTAGAGACGCTGGAGATACAAGGCTATGCCAACTTGGCACAGTTTGTTGTGACAGGCTCCCCGTTGCTTGGAGAGACATCGCGCATCCATGTTATGAGCATGAAGAGCGCGGGAGCGGCGATAGCAGTTCTGAGACTCAACGATATTGACTGGCTGACAAACAAGGTGGAGTCGGACGTAATAAGGTGGCTTCTCTCTGTCGGCGACAATGGAACTTGCGAGCTGGCCGGAAGCATTGAGCTTGTCAGCGGACAAACTGGCATTCTTAACTATGATGATGTTGCAAAGCTCATAACGAGGTATGGAAACATTCGCCTAACAGAGAATCCTCTGTATGTCGGCTTCAGTGGTACGCCAATCAGCACAGAGAATATAAGTATCGACGGCAAGAAATACGTCAACACCGACTCCACTTCCACGGGATATGACCTCGATGCCAACGATGACTTCAAAGACCTTTCTCTGCTTGTGTCGGGCGGTAACGATGTAGCCGTAGCTACCAATGCGGCAGGCAGACAGGTTCCAGATGTAGTATGGGAACTCGTAGGCTCTTCTGCATCGTCCTACGCGGAGTTTCAGGACCAGTACAGCCCTGTCCTACACTTCAAGCAGAAGGGAAGTGCGGTCAGAAACATCATCCTGACAGTCCGTGTGACGCTCACCAACACAAGCGGAGAGACAAGGGCGACGGAGAAGGTTATCGGCCTGTGGAATAGAATCCCCGAAGTGGGTGACTATGCCTGGACGGACGGGCAGTTTGATAACACAAACGACACGTCGAAGCAACTTGCAGGCGTGGTTGTCCGCAAGACAGAAGTGGAGGTTGACGGAAAGACAGTGTACGACCTTGACATTCTCTCTGCTGACAACACCTCTTTCCCGACAAGCGACGTGCAGGACGGAGGCGGTTACGAAAGTTCATGGGGTATCTATCCGCAGACCACGCAGGCCGACGGACTTACCGATGCAAAGACAGACGTAAGCTATGACGATGAAGTGCTGGAGGCCGTAAGGCAGGCCGTTCAGAACTGGGCTAAGCCGTCGGATATTGATTATGGCAGCTCAACCACGTTCAAGACAGATGTGTTTGATACGCCGCTTATCAACATGACGGACACCGCCTATCTTCGCAAGAATGCAGCAGCAGTGACCGCATACGGCAGTGGCGTTGCCATGCAGGATGCGTCCAACGTGGCGAACAACGGCTATGCGGTTTATACCCAGAGCCACTTGAACAACTTCCAAACAAAGGAAGAGAACGCCGTGCTTCTGTCCTACGCAGACGCCGTTTTAAGGGCGACACTGCAAGTTCTCAGTATCTCGCAAAGCGACTACGCAGAGCTTCGCGCACAAGGCCATTGCACATCGGATGGCATTCCTCTGACCACCAAAGGACTGCATGACATCGCAGACATGATTGTCGAGCGTGTGGCATCTGAATACGGCGTGACGAAGCCATCGCGTTACAGGCAGCTCCTGTTCATGGCAGCGAGAAGGTGTAACGTATGGAGTCCTGCAGAACTCAGCAACTCGGCCCTGGACGAAAGCAAGCTGCATGAGAGCTACAGGCGTGGTAAGTGGATGCTCCCTTCGAGCGGACTGCTGGCAAGGATATTCAACTTCATGGCTAATAGCCGTCCGTCCTACAGCGAGAATGGCGCACCTTCGGCATCCTATGCAAACGAAAATGTGGCCCTCGAAGCACAACTACCATTGTTCGCAAACGCTATGGCAAGAGGCAGAGAAATTCCCATCAGCTCTGGCAGTTACCACTGGAGCAGCACGGAGTACAACCGTAACCTCGCGAGGCTCGTGTACTTCAACCTTGGTACCGCGGGCAACTACTACAAGTACAACAGTTACGTAGTTCGCCCTGTCACCGCATTTAGATTTGTGCCGTAGGCACACATTCCTTTTATTTTGGCGGCGGTCATTAAAGACCGTCGCCCCCAACTTAAATTAAGCGAATATGAGACAAAGTGTATATCATTTCGCAGGGAGGAAACTAACTATAACAGAAAGAAACGGCATCCTGGAGGCCGAAACAGAAATATATGAACGAGAGCAAAGTAGTGATTCCGCAGGAAGTAGTGGAGCAGAGCAAGGAGAAGAAACGCAGCCACAAGTCAATGCGGCAGACCCAAATTTATAGGGATGCCGCAAACTTGAAATACCTCATTGTTCAGTCGATGGCAGATGCACCGCGAAAATACGCAAAGTATTTCGACGAAATGCTTGTTTCCGTGAGCAATGCGAAGCAGAGTCTCGCCCTCGCTTTGGAGAGTGGTAGCGAGGCGGCAAGGGCGGAGAATCTGAGCTATGCAAAGGTGCTTGCAGAGGACATCATGGATGATACGGTTATTATGTCGCAGCTTGGCGTGATAGGCAAGGACAGGAAGAAGGCAATAAGGAGGCTGGCACAAAAAGTCGCTGGGCAGTCTGTCAAGCTTAGGGACTATTTCAAAAGCCAGGGGATAGGCATTAACGGTTAAGCGTTGAATGATGAACTATCGAGAGCTACATAGTCGATTGAATGGGCGGATTACTGCGGGACGTGAGTCCTTCAGTTACGAAGATGCAAATCCGCAAAAAGGCAGTAACCACTGGAGCAGCACGGAGAACAACCGTAACAACGCGAGGAACGTGAACTTCAACAATGGTAACGCGAACAACAACAACAAGTACAACAGTAACGTAGTTCGCCCTGTCACCGCATTCGATGACGTTGTGCCGCCCTCCTTTTTAGAATCTGTATGGGAAGCATACCACGACTGCCTAAGAGGAAAGATGAACTCAACGCAGGCACTCGAATATATGCAGATAGCCGATGCGGACATTCCTGTCCTTGCCCGCGAGCTGTGGACCGTGACGTACAAGCCGGGAACTTCAACCTGTTTCCTTGTCCGCTATCCGAAATGGCGGGAAGTGTTCGCGGCCAACTTCCGAGACCGCATCGTGCATCATTGGGTATGCCTGCGCCTGGAGCCGCTTTTCGAGTATCGGTTCAGAGAGCAGGGCGACCTCTCTTTTAATTGCAGGAAGGGCTACGGAACGGAAAAGGCCGTAGAACATCTTGCAGCGGCGATGAGCAGGGTTAGCGATAATTACAGAAATCCGGCATGGGTATTCCGTGGCGACCTTGTAGGCTTCTTTATGAGCATTGACAAGGATTTGCTTTGGTATCTTCTGGAACGGTTCATCAAGAGGTGGAGACATCGGATAGAAGTGCAGGGAAAGGAGAATCCCGCTGGCGATATTGATATGTATTGGGACATCCTATTGAGAGCAACGGAAGTAATTGTCATGCACCATCCCGAAAAAGACTGTGTGCTTAATTCGGATGCCTACCTTTGGGAAGAACACATGGCCGCGAACAAGTCCCTTTTCACTTCGCCTACTGGAGAGCCTATCGGCAACCTGACGACACAGCTCTTCGCCAACTTCCTGATGTCGTTCTTCGTTGCCTACGTGAAATTCCTATTCCGAAGGAAGAATTGGGGTATGGCGCAGTTCGTTGACGACTTTGCCATTGTCTGCGACGATTTGCCGTTCTTGGTGAGAAGTGTTCCCCTATTGTCGGCATTCCTGTTAAAGTTGCGCCTGACCATGCACAAGGATAAGCGATACCTGCAGCCTGTCAGTCACGGGATATTGTTCGTCGGCACATTCATCAAGCCAGGCAGGTTGTATCTGAGCGGCAGAACGCTTGCAAGGTTCCAAGAGCGATGCGAGGGTTATGGGCGGCTGCTCGACGAAGGAGAATGTGACGTCATTCGGCTTCAGCGCATCGAGCAGGTCCTGAACAGCTATTTCGGCTTCTGCACAAGACGTCAAACTTACAACTACAGGTGCTCGCTAATCGAGAGGCTTGGCGCGAACTTCTGGAAGTATTACTACGTGAACGGAAGCTATCATAATATACGACTGAGAAGAAAATACAGAATGTTAAACTAATAAATGCAGTAACTATGGAAAAAGTTATCTACGAAAACAAGCCGCTTGCTTTCGAGGAAGTGGTATCGGTCGGCATCAGAACGACCATCATGCGCTTCGACATCGAAGAGACGGAAAACGGCTGGGAGTGTGAGGAAATCTGCATCAATCACAAGGAGCTGCACCTCGAAGCAGCCGAAGTGAAGAAAATCGTCATTGACCATATTAATGCCAAGACCGATGCCCGCATATTGTCAGGCTTTCAGTGGAACGGCATCAATGTGTGGCTTTCCGAAGAGAACCAGCGCAACTTCTCGGAAGCGCAGCGCGTGGCGCTAATGACCAACGGGCAGAGTCTACCAGTGACGTTTAAGCTCGGTGAGGATGCGGAAGGCAATCCAGTCTATCACGAGTTCACCAGCGTAGAGGAACTGACAGGCTTCTACCTTTCAGCCGTTGCCTTCATACAGCAATGCCTCGCAGAGGGTTGGCAGGAGAAAGACAGTATTGACATGAAAGATTATGGTTATGAATAGTCTTGTTATCATCGCCGTAATAATAATCGTGCTCTACATTGGCGCGATGATTTACGCAGGAAGGCAGATACCTGAAAGTATCAGTCAGACCGTGTATGTCATGCCACGCACAGGACAATTGATTTTTGCAATTGTAATGATGGCTGTTGGCTTTCTTCTTATGCCTGTACTGATGGAAGTTTCTTCCGAATGGACTCAGGTATTCGCATTCCTCATGTGTTTCGGCATACTTGGTGTAGGTGCAGCTCCGTTGGTCGTCAAGGAAAAGAATACCTTCCATTATGTATGCGCTGCCATGTGCGGAATCTCTTCACAGGTGTTGGTTGCACTGAATCAACCTCTGTGCTTGCTGCTGTGGTTTCTGTATATCGGATATACCCTGTTTGCGAAAGATGTCAGCAG
>JAFSSN010000195.1 GCA_017450985.1 Bacteroidaceae bacterium | reverse complement strand
GCGGCTTCGCTGCCTCAACGTTCAAGCGCGGCATACACCTTATTAATATACCCACCACGCTGCTGTCGATGGTCGATGCCTCAGTGGGCGGCAAGACGGGCTTCAACTTCGGAGGCCTGAAGAACGAGATCGGTGTGTTCCGCAATGCCTCGTCGGTCATTCTCGACACAGTGTTCCTCCGCACCATGTACTGCGAGAACATTATCTCGTGCTATGCCGAGATGCTGAAGCATGGGCTCATCAATACGGAGACTATGCTGAGCGAACTGCTCACCTTCGACATTGAGCAGCCCGACCTTGCCGTACTGAAGCGCATGGTGGCCGAAAGTGTACAGGTAAAGCAGCGTGTGGTGCTTGAAGACCCCACAGAGCAGGGCATCCGAAAGGCGCTGAACCTGGGACACACCGTAGGACATGCCTTCGAGTCGCTGGCACTCGGTTCGCACCCCGCACCTCGAACCTCGCACCTCGCACCCGTCCTGCACGGTTATGCGGTGGCATGGGGCCTGGTATGCGAACTCTATCTGAGCGTAGTGAAGACGGGCTTCCCCACCAGCTGCATGCGACAGGTGGTGCGCTTCATCTTCGAACATTACGGACGCATGCCCATCACCTGCAACGACTACCCCACCCTGCTGGAGCTGATGACCCACGACAAGAAGAACGTGGCCGGCCGCATCAACTTCACCCTGCTTGGCGGCGTGGGCGACATCCGCATCAACCTGACGGCAACGAAGGAGGAGATTGAGGAAGCCTTAGACTTTTATCGCGAGGGACAATAAAAACGACAAGGACAGACCTCATACACCAAATAGAGTAGAGTGTCTGTCCTTGTGATTTATAGCGGCATAGATTTCAACACCTTTTTCGCTACTTGACAATGGCTTTCTTTCCGCCTTCTATCACGACTCCACGCTGGGGCCTGTTTAACTTCTGTCCTGCAAGGCTATAGATGTTGCCCTTTCTGCCAGTTTCCCTTTTGTGAGTCAGAATTGCACTTGAAGTAGCGGCCGTGAAATAGCCGGGAGTATCAGCACCACCGTCGACACGGGCGTAAGTGTAGTTGATGTGTGTGCTGTCGTACCTTGTTCCTGCACCACCAACAAGGCTTTCGCAGTCATAGAACATCGAGTCGGCAGCTGCTACTTGTGCAGTAGTCCAACTGTCTCCGACAGTGATTGTCTCAAGGTTCCAGCAATCTCGGAACATCCAGTCCATCTCTTTCACCTTTGCCGTATTGAAACTTCTCAAGTCAAGTTCTTTCAGCGTGGCACATGCATAAAACATATTGGTCATTAGTGTGTCGTTTGCAGTGTTGAAGTTGCTTAGGTCGAGCTTCTCAAGCGACATACATCCATTGAACATCCACCCTGTGTCACACACTTTCTCGGTGTTGAAGCGGCTCACATCAATTGCGTTAAGGTTTCTGCACCACCAGAACATGCTGGTCATGCGAGTGACATTCTCTGTGTTGAAATGACTGACATCCAGGTTTTCCAACGAATAGCATCCGCAGAACATCCAGCCCATGTCTGTCACGTTGTGGGTGTCGAAATGGCTTACATCGAGCGATGTCAGTGACTCACAGTTTCTGAACATGTAATACATATTTGTCACGTTCTCAGTATTGAAATGGCTCACGTCAATGGCCTCCAGCATGTAGCACTGATTGAACATTCCTCCCATATTGGTGACATTGCCCGTGTCGAAATGGCTTACATCAAGACTTGTCAATGAATAGCAGCAGTTGAACATACCATACATATCAGTAGTTTCACTCGTATTCAGGTTCTCTATTCCCTCTACCTCTCTTAGCTTCGTGAAGTAGTAGAACCATAAACGGCATGATTTCGGGCGGGCCTCGGCGAACGACTTGTCAAATTTTACTTTGGTAACGTAGTTCCGACGGAGATACCAACGAGGAATGCCACTGCTTGTGTCTGAGGCATCCCATGCGTAGGTACTATTATCTGCTATGCCTTTCTTGAAGGTCAGCGTTGAATCGGCACGGTTGAATTGTGCAACAAATTGCGGCTCTGCTTCAATGCGCTGAATCCATATATAGTCCAGCATTTTTAGGCCTATGGTATACCCTGTTTGCTCAGTATAATATGTATTGGTCTCCTCAATACCAGTGTTCGATATATAGAGAGTGGTTTCTTCGGAGAGATAGAAAGGTTCGATGGAACAGTAGATGGCGCCTGTCGAGGTATTGCTAAATACTGTACTTCCATTGGCAGTAACAGTTGCAGTATAGCCTGGCGTACCCCATGTTTGTCCACAAATGAGATATGAACCGGCAGGGAGCGTGGTCAGCACTACAGGTTTCTCGCCGTCAATGATTCCACCCTTACCGTCAGAGCAGCGAATATCGGCATTGTTTGTATTCATGGAGACAAAGCCTTCCATAGCCTCAGCCTCTTTGTAAAATACCACATCCTCCTTGACACCATTGGCATAGTAGATGTTGGCCTCTTTCTGGTCTGTGTCAAGTGTCAATATACCGCCAAAATGCGGATTAGCGGATTTTGTCGCCGTCCTGTAGAGTGTCGTGCCGTCAAGCATGTATTCCGGATAATAATAGGTGACGGCATCACCTTCAAATCCCGTTCCTTTCTTCCATTCTTTCCTGTTGGAACCATAATTCGCGTAGATGGTATAGGAGTAGACGGCAGCTGGGCGGAAGACCAGTGTGATCACGTTGCTACTGGCATCGTCAGTCAATGTAATGGTATTCTCACCTTCTTTATACAAATATTTCTTCCCATCAAACATGATGGATTCTTTCTCTCTATTTGTTGGTGATATCGTTGCCCCCACGTAAGAGACAATAGTGGTGTCGTTCTTGATGGCTGTCCCGTTCTCATCCTGAAAGCGAACGGTGTAGGACACAGGAACCACTGTGGGTATATCATCGTCTTCCATTGCTCTTAGAACAATGTTGTCGATGGCAAAGTTGGCATTGCGTCGCATAGTTTTGAAAACGATGTTGCCCAGTCCACCTGTAGCACTGGATCCAATGATTGCGCTCTGTTGGAAGACAGCCTCGCCTGTCTCACGATCGGTGATGGTGAGGAAGGTAAGTCCATGCCAACGGCAAATCTTGTATGAATACCACTTTATTTGCGAAATGTCCGAGGAAGCCCCACTGTACGGCAGTAACACCCATTTTTCTGTATCGTTAATCAACCATGTTGCCAAATTTACAGTAGTACTTATACTTGCGGATGAAAGCGAGAACACAACGCCCTCGTTGGCTGCATCTCTGATTTCCAGTTCTACTGGAGATTGGTTGTTGGCGTTGCCCAGTCGCATGTCGAACATAAGTGTGAAGTCATCACTGGCAATAGCTTTTCCATTAAGTATTGTTCCAGTGACCACACAGCCGTTATTATACCGTTGTGACTGCTCAACAGAGAGGAAGTAGTCGTCATTCTCGCTCATTATGACAGGGGTAAACCTATCTTCTGCACTCGTTGTCCACCCTTCGGTAGTACTTTCACTACTATAACTCTCACTGAAAGGTACAACATCGGCCCTAATGCCTGTGGTTAGCAAGGTCAATCCCGCAAAAACAGCAAACAGGTGTCTTGTAAAAGTAGATGTATTCATAGTCGTTTTTATATTAATTATCAATAATAAAAAAAGGCGGAACCGTTCGATGCTTATCCAGAGTTCGGTTACCGCCAAGTGACCATAATAGCAACAAGCACAAACAGCCCACGCCTTACGACGTGAGCCTTTTGCCTGCTTGACCTTGCTATTTATGAATGTTTTGGCGGTATTCAACTCTGCAGGGCAAGAGCAAAAGCTCAAATCCATATTTCAATAAGTACGCGCTCGACCCTCAGGTCGCTTTGCGCAGCAAAGAACAGGAACGCTAACCTGTAAATTATAATAATTTTGTTTGTTAATGAGTTAGGGCTTGCGCCCAATATCGTTTCCTGTGGGTGGCGGCATCTGATGCAGCCTCACCCCGATGTACATGTTTCTTTTCTCAGCTCATAGGTGATTTC
>JAFSSN010000023.1 GCA_017450985.1 Bacteroidaceae bacterium | reverse complement strand
CGACTGTGCGGTTTTTAAGGCCGCTTCGCTTTAGAGGGTTACGGCTTTTGCGGTTGACAATACAATAACCTTACAACCGTACCACCGTATAACCTAACAACCTCATAACCGTCTAACCGTACCACCGCCCAACCGTATTTATAAGAAAAAGAATGAAGATAAGAACAATAACTTGCCATAAGGTCGTGAACTATGGTGCCTCGCTGCAGGCACTTGCCTTGCAGACATATTTGACGCAGGCTGGTCATGATGTGAAGATAATAGACTATACGCCGGCATACAACAAGTTGTATGATATCTGGAGTATCAGTCCCAAGTCGCATCTGTACAAGTTGGCGCAGTATTTCTATGTCGTGAAGGCTCTGTGTGCTTTCAAGTCGTATCTTCAGATGCGTCCGACGAGAGGACGCCATAAGGCGTTTGCCGATTTTACGGATAAATATCTTAAGCTTACGGAGAATTATGGTTCGTATGCTGAGCTTGTGAGTAACCCGCCGGAGGCAGACGCGTATGTATGCGGCAGCGATCAGATTTGGCGTACTAATTTGAACAATGGCAAGGATCCTGCTTTCTATCTTCAGTTCGGAGATGACAAGGTGCGCCGTGTGTCATACGCTGCAAGCTTTGGCGTGCCTTATGTCACGGACGGCATGGATTATCTGATAAGGTTGTTCTTGTCGAAGTTTGATGCTGTGTCTGTACGTGAGGCTTCGGGCATCGATATTCTGCACGGCCTCGGAGTGGAGGCAACGCTTGTGTGCGACCCTGTGTTCCTGCTCTCTAAGGAGGAATGGCTGAAGCTTCTTGGTGTTAAGGAGCGTAAGATTGCTGAGCCGTACATTCTTGTGTATGATTTGAATCGTAACATCATGCATAAGGACAAGAAGGACTTTGTTACTAAGTATGCGAAGGAGCATAATCTGCGGATGGTGGCCATCAACGACATGGGCAATACAGGCTTCGTGGATGTAAATGTCAATGATGGCGGTCCTGTGGATTTCGTCAATTTGATTGCCCATGCAGATTTCGTTGTGTCGGACTCTTTCCATGCTACGGCTTTCAGTTGCATTATGCATACGCCTTTCAAGGTGTTCTACGATAGTCCTCAGTCGGTTCGCATAAAGGATTACCTTGACATTGTGGGATTGGAGAAATGTATGAACACCGGCGATTTGGTGATTGATGTGGATTGGGATGATGTTGATAAGAGATTAAGTTCTGTTATATATAAGTCAAAAGAGTATCTTTCTGCAAATTTGGGTTAGCAATGATATTTGCAATAATATTAGGATTGGAAATATTCTTGGGGTATAAGGTCTGGACCGAGGAGGACAGGACACGTCTGTTCCTTTGGTTCATGTCGGCTATATTTCTGCTGCCTCCTAACTTCAAGTTGATGCCCGGTGTTCCTAGTGTTAATTGGTTGTTCCCTATAATTTGCACAGCACGTTTCGTGCGAGAGAAGACGATAAAGGAATGTTGGAAGGCTTATCCGTTGCGCACTGTCTATACGGTGATGCTTGTCTTTCATTTCGTCCAGCCTTTCTTTGCGAGGTTTCTTGATTTCCGAATGACGTACTTCTATATTGTACAGTATGTCATGATTACTTATCTGTATCTTTTCCTTGGGTTCTGCATCCATCCTAATATAAAGGAATTGTTTCAGTACAAGAAATGGATATATATATTGATAGGCGTTTTGTTCTTGATATCAGCATATAGCAAGGCTACAAACTTTAATTTCATTACTGCAGGTCTTAACAACAATAGTTTTTGGTCTGCGGATATGTTGTATAATGACCGTGGTTTCCGTGTTACTGCCACGCAGGATTCTCCTAATATTTTTGGCTTCACAAATGTGCTTCTCGCTCTTTTTGTCTATGCCATTGATGATAAATACTGGAGGAAGGCGGCAGCGGTAGGAATGTTAGTGTTCAACATTATTGTTTGTGGAACGCGTACTCCGTTTGTGGGCTTTGTGTTGATGTCGTCCTTATACCTTTTCTTTGAGGACATGAAGAAACTGTTTCGTATGTCGCTTATAGGTGCGGTGGCAGGTGTTATTGCTTTCAATGTGCTTGGCTCCAATCCTGTTGTCGAGAAGTATTTGGGCGGTGTCGTTGATCTTTTCACAACTGGCGGACAAAATACTGGTGGCAGTAGTGTCGAGGGCAGAGGCAAGCAGTTGGATGCAGCCATCGCCATTGCTGATACGTGTCCGGTATGGGGGTCAGGCAATGGCTATTGTGAGGAATTCCAGCGTGAAGATTCTCCATTTTATGTGTTTTACAATGCTGATTTGCTTGGAGCCGAAGGTTATGTGTTCTATACGTTCATAGACTATGGCTACGTATATACCGGTATATGTGGATTGCTGTATGCTTCCGTTGCCGTGATACTGCTTGTGAATTTGAGGCGCGATAAAAGAGTGGCTGTGTTGGCATTATGTACTTTTGCATGTTTGATGCTTCATCTCGTTACATCGCGACCCAATAACAATTGGCAGGTGTTTATGCCCTTTATAGGGGCGTGTATGTATTATTTACTGTTTAAGGATACTTTCAAGAAATTGGAAGGTGAAGAAGGTGAGCAAGGTAAGGAAATAAAGGAATGAGTACGAAAAAGAAGATATTGTTTGTTATCCATCGTCTGGAAGTGGGCGGGGCAGAAAAGAGCTTTGTGTCATTGCTCAATGCTTTGCCATTGGAACAGTTTGATGTGTATGTCAAGGCACAGAAACCTAACGGCATGTTCAGGAAGTACGTGCCTGAGTGTGCCGATGTGTCAGAACTGCCAAATGATTATATCTGTATGGCGGAGCGTATCACAGGCAGGAACTTTTGGCGTCATGTCACTTTGCGTACGTTGTTGCTAAAGGTGATGTGCATCATTTGCTGTACATTGAGAGGGAAGGATAGTAAGCGCAGAATGAATAGGGAGCAATACTATAACGAGTTTTGGAAGAAACATTTTCGTGACGTGCCGGGACATTATGACGTTGTTGTTAGTTACATGGACTGCGTAAACCATTATGTTATTGACCATGTCGATGCTGACAGGAAGATACTATGGTGCCACAATGACTATAACAAGCTCGATTATGTGGCAGACTATGACAGACCCTATTATGGCAAGGCATATCGCATCTGTACGATAAGTGAAATTTGCAGGCAGTCTCTGGTGGAGAATTTCCCGGAGTACAAGGATAAGTTTGAAGTTGTAGAGAACATTTCGTCAAGCCGTATGATAGAGTCGCAGGCGGAGATGCTTGACGAGATAAATGCAGCGGATGACGGCTTCCTCGAAGATTCCCGTTTTAAGATAGTATCGCTCGGCCGTCTGACGGAGCAGAAAGGCTTTGACTATGCCGTAGATGCGGCAAAGATAATGAAGGAACGTGGGCTTAGTTTCTGCTGGTATATCTTGGGAATAGGCTATTCTGAGAATGACCTGAAGAATCAGGCACGCCGCAATGATGTGACGGATGTAATAAAGTTTGTCGGTGTACGTGCCAATCCTTATCCTTACATTAAGCGTGCAGACTTGTTTGTCATCCCGTCTCGTTTCGAAGGTAAGAGCATAGCGCTTGATGAGGCAAAGATATTATGCAAGCCTATTGTTGCCACCAAGTATCCTTCTGTTTCCGACGCTTTGGAGGACGGCAAAAACGGTGTGCTGGTGAATATGGATGCACGAAGCATAGCCGACGGCATACAGGCTTTGTACGGCGATGAGGCTAAACGCAATGCTTTGAGAGAATATCTCAAGAACGATAATTGTAGTAATGAGGAAGAAGTGGTTAATAAATTCATGAGTCTTGTATAGATATGAGTATAACGGATATTATGGCCAAGGCGGCGAAACGCCTGCAAGTTAATGAAGCGTTGCTGCGTGTGGTGGCTCCATTTGTGGGAGAAAAAGTCAACGTAGATGCTTCGGCCGAGGCAGAAAAAACATTGAAGAGCGTATATACGCCTAAGTGTTCGGTTAATATTCAACGTACAAATAAGCTTTGTACGCCAGAGTTCGACTTGCAAATCGTTGTTCCTGCATACAATGTTGAGTTTTATATCGAGCAGTGTATTGATTCTATATTGGAACAGCAGACTAAGTATTCGTACAAGATATATATCGTTAATGACGGCTCAAAGGACGGTACAGCTGCCCGATTGGATAAGTATCGTGATAATGCAAAGGTCGTCATCATCAATCAAGAGAATCAGGGGCTTAGCGAGGCGCGAAATACAGGCTTTAAGGAAATACGAGGCAAGTATATAATGTTTGTCGATTCCGACGACTATCTTATGCCTGACGCCATAGAGAGCTTGATGAACCGTATTACTGACGGGGATGATGAACTTGTGCAGGGAGGATATGTTGAGTATTACGACAATACAAAACAATATGATGAAACGTTGAGAGGAGTGAAGAAAGAGATGCTTCATTCCAACGATTGGGTGTACAACATCCCAGGCTTTGCATGGGGAAAGGTTTTTAAGAGCGAGCTGTTTGCCAATCTTGTGTTTCCTAAAGGCTTCTGGTACGAGGACACAATCATGGGATTGTCGATATTCCCGCGCCTTAAGTCCTTTTCCACTATAGCCGTTCCTGTCTATTGCTATCGTAAGCGTCAGGGAAGCATTACCGCCGTGCAGGCACAGGTGCGTGCTTTGGAGACGTGGTGGGTTACTATAGGTTTAATTGATTCTTGGAAGACGATGGGAGTCAAGGAAGATAACAGACTGTATGACTTTATGCTTGAACAGCTGCGATGCAACTACGAGCGTGTCCATTTGTTGCAAAACGAAAGTGTCGATAAGGCTTTGTTTGTTCTGACATGCCGGATGATGAGGGAGCATTTCCCAGATATGACGACATCGCTCGCAAAGTATTCATTGCTCGAAAAGGCGATAAATACTTGCGATTACGGGTTGTATAAGTGGTGTTGTAGATTAGTTAGCTTAAATTAGTAAAAGGCAATGAAGATATTAGAGGTAGTAACGGCATTGGAGTCTGGTGGTGCAGAACGTTTCGTCGTGGATATGTGCAATCAGATGGCACAGGATGGACACGACGTTGTTCTCTTGTGTATTCAGGACCCAAACGTGGGTGAACGTGGCTTTTATTTGAAGGATGTTTCGCCCGAGGTTAAGTTCGTAACGCTTGGAGCAAAGTCCTTGGGTGTCGGAACCTTCTTTGCCATGCTCAAGGCCGTTAAACGCATCGGGGCGGATGTGGTGCACCTAAATTCAATGCCAGCCACGGCTATGGCCTTCATTGCTATGCTGTTGTATCGCAATTCGAAGTATGTCGTCACTTGCCACAACCAGGCGCAGTTTGAACGCTCGTACGGATGGAAGTTCCAATTGAAGAAACTCGCATATTCATTGCGCCTCTTTGAGCATGTGGCTATAAGCCATGAAAACGAGAAGTCTATATACGATGTTTATGGCATCAAAGCGTCTAAGTTGATATATAATGGCAGGGCTGCCATGCGTACAACCGACAAGATTGACGACGTGCGCAGAGAGGTGGAAGGCTTCAAGGCAACAGAACATACGCTTATCTTTACTATCGTGGCACGTTGCATGGAACAGAAGAACATACCGCGTTTGGTACGCTGTTTCAACGAGGTGAAGAGACGCGGTGCAGACATTGCGCTCATTGTCATCGGCGAACGCTACGACGGTGAGATAGGACAGAAGGCTATGGCAGACGCCATGCCGCATATCCACTTCCTCGGAGTGCGACACAATGTTGCCGATTACTTGTCTATGACCGATTTCTTCACGCTATCGTCCGATTTCGAAGGCATGCCAGTTTCGCTCATCGAGGCAATGGCGTTTGGATGTATTCCTGTAGCCACGCCAGTCAGTGGAGTGAAGGACGTGATAGAGAATGGCGTGACGGGATTTATAGCAGAAAACTTCTCCGATGAGGAATATATTTCTGCCATAGAACGTGCCATAGAGCATCGCGCCGACGTTGACAGAAATTTGCTCATGTCAAAATATATTGATAATTTTACAATGAAAAATTGTTCAAGGAAGTACGAGCAGTTCTTTGCGGACCTCATAAAGTGATAGGGCCGGAAGTTTGTTTTAGGATGATAGCAGGTAAATATTTAGTTAGGTATATATTAAGGAAGAACTAAGCTGTTGTCGAAAGTTTGAACAAGTTGGCGATAGTTATTAAATTTTGAATCAGGTGAAAAGGAAAAAAGTATTAGCAGTAGCTTCTCTTGGAGGACACTGGATTCAATTGCTGCGCATTGTGAAGCCGATGGAGAAGTATTATGACGTGGTTTATTTCACCACGTTGAAGAAGTCAAAAACCATGGTTGGCGACAAGAAATTTCATTGTTTGATGGACTTCAACCGATGGAATTTATGGAAGATTATTCCTGCTTTTTTCAAGGTTCTTGCAATCATAGCATGGGAACGTCCGGCGGTCATCATAACCACTGGTGCAGCACCTGGACTCATCACGTTGATGGTGGGACGAATGTTCCGTATCAAGACGATTTGGATTGACTCCGTTGCAAATGTCAACAAGTTGAGTAAGTGCGGTTCTTTGGCAAGTAAGTGGACACGAAATGTTTACACACAATGGCCGGCACTTGCAAACGGTAGAGTGCACTATATTGGTAATGTATTTGAAAATTAACGTGATATGATATTTTGCACAGCAGGTACACAAGTTCCGTTCGACCGCTTTCTCAAGATTATTGATGAGTTGGCAGCCGACTTGGACGAGGAGGTTGTAGCCCAGGCTACCAAAGGTCATTACAAGCCGAAAAACATACGTTATGTAAAGTTTTTGCCGCCTAATGAGTTCAATGAATTGTTCTCAAAGGCACGCCTTGTCATTGCCCATGCCGGCATGGGAACCATCATCTCGGCCATGTTGCAGCAGAAGCCGTTGATTATCTTCCCGCGTGTGGCAGCCCTGGGTGAACATCGCAATGAACACCAGCTTGCCACAGCGCAAAAGATGAAAGAGCTGGGCTATGTCTATGTGGCAAACGATGCCGAGGAATTGCGTGAATTAGTCTTGCGTACGGAGTTGAAGCCACTCCATCGTATTGGTGACTATGCAAGTCAGTCGTTTGTTGGTGGACTGTGCGACTTGATAGGTTCTTCTACTTCAGAGAAGAAGTCGTTGCTCCGTCTTCCTTCTCGTTTCCACCTTCCATTCGTCAATTTGTTGAAGCGTAAGCCGAGGAAGAAAAAGTGAAAAATGCTCTTCTATAGCTTGTGAATGAATATTTATCGACAACTCAATCGTAATGCGTTAATTGTAATTTCGGAGTTTACAATTGACGATTTCTTGCGTTAAAAAAACTTAAAAATGCTCGCTGGGGGTGTGAGGTATTTTATCGTTTTTTCATGTGAGGAGTGAGACTAAAATAAAAAGCGTTATGCCCGCTCTTGTATTGTCATAATAAGTCAATTATGAAAACTACAGAAGCAGCTTGGCAAACCTTTATGTCCGTGCCTTCATCGTGGCATCTTCGGAAGTTCTCCGCATTTCCTCCGTATTTTCTCTGTATTTTCTCCGCATTTCTCCGCATAAAAGCCGTAGAATACCC
Organism: Bacteroidaceae bacterium; assembly: GCA_017450985.1. Classification (GTDB taxonomy): domain Bacteria; phylum Bacteroidota; class Bacteroidia; order Bacteroidales; family Bacteroidaceae; genus Minthosoma. The sequence continues at coordinate 7,399 of JAFSSN010000023.1, read as the reverse complement.
GTAGAAAAACTGTAAAACATCCGTACACTATCCGTAGAAAAACCGTTTTTGCCTCGTATCATGATTGATGCAAAATCAATATGCGTACTTTTGCGCCCTTGACGAAGCATCGTGTTGCAGAGGATAAATCATAGGTCTTGAATTATCCATGCCGTCCGTCAACTTTTGTTTTCCGCTCTATAAAGTCAGCACAATGTCTGTCGCTACAGTTTTTGAGACTACAAGAAATGTGTGGCTAGCGTGTAAGGTTGTGTCGTCAGGGACGGAGTGAAATTGTATTGGATGGAACACTAAGAGAGTGTTTACTCGGAATTATGCAGAGTAATTTGTTAAAAAACAATTCATATAGCGTCAGATTCATTAAAATGTGCAGATTATTGCGTACCTTTGCATATGCAAACTGACGTCCGGTTTTTCGGAAGATGAAGAAGCGGCAACGTCGGGTGGCACTACATTTTGAAATGCGTTGCAGACGCTTTGTTTTTGGGATTGTTATGAAATTTCCGCATTAAACGTCAATAACAGATTACTTGCCGACACCACGAATCTTGGCGTGTCGTAAGCATTGGTGTGCAGATGGGCTGTCGTGCCGCTGTGCCCGACACGACACACAACTGGAGGTGCAGGTATTGTTTTTCTGTATTAACGTCACGAGACTGCGGCAAACATAAAACGGCGAACAGGCAGAAGCTAAACACTCCGCTTTTTCTTTATGTGGGCATTGATACAATAAATATTTCCGATGTTGAGTGTTTCTCGGTCATTGTTAAAAAGCGTCGAAAAGAGGATGTTATTTAATTCCATTGCATTTCTGTTGTTTTTTCCAATAGTTTGCGTGCTTTATTTCTGTATTCCTGCCAATCACACAAGGTTGAGGAATCTCATGCTGTTGATTGCCAGCTACTATTTCTACATGAACTGGGAACCGGCATACGCCTTGCTGCTGCTGACAAGCACCATTGTGACCTATCTTGCTGCGCTCGGCATCGACCGTTATGACGACGTGAAGAAGAAAAAGGCATGCCTCGTGAGCAGCATAGTACTGAATCTTGCCATTCTGTTCCTGTTCAAGTATTACAACTTCCTTGGCTCTAACATCGAAACGCTTCTGCAGGCTTGCGGCGCTGATATCTCCGTGCCGGAGTTCGGCTTGCTCCTGCCGGTTGGAATATCATTCTATACGTTTCAGGCATTGGGCTACTCAATCGACGTTTACAGGGGTACGACAAAGGTGGAGCATGACTTTGCCACATACGCCTTGTTCGTATCGTTCTTCCCTCAGCTGGTGGCTGGTCCGATTGAGCGTTCAAACAATCTCCTGCCGCAGTTCAAGACAAAGCACACGCTTGATTACGACACGGTAATGTCGGGTGCAAGGCTTATGGTGTGGGGATTCTTCATGAAACTCGTAATGGCCGACCGCTGCGGACTGTTTGTAGATATAATATTCAACAATGTAGAGCATCACAACGGCGGCTCGTTCCTCGTGGCGTCGCTGCTCTTCCCATTCCAGATATACGGCGACTTTGCCGGTTATTCGCTTATTGCCATCGGTGTGGCTCGCATACTGGGCTTCCGTCTGATGGATAATTTCAATCGTCCTTATTTTGCGTGCTCGGTGGGTGAATTCTGGCATCGTTGGCACATTTCTCTTTCCCCATGGTTCACGGACTACGTTTATATTCCGTTGGGCGGTAACCGTGTTTCGCGCGTACGCAACTACTTCAATCTGTTCACCACCTTTGCGGTCAGCGGCATCTGGCACGGTGCAAACTGGACTTTCGTGTTCTGGGGTATGATTCACGGTGCATTGCTGTGTGTGGAAAAAGCCTTGGGAATAGGCAAGAAAAAGTTTACTGGTTTCAGTAAGTTTGTACATTGGCTGCTGACATTCATCATGGTATGCTTTGCATGGATATTGTTCAGGGCAAACAACCTGAGTGATGCAATTACGATTATCACGGGCATCTTCACCAACATGGGTATGCCGGCATCGGAATATGCCACATACATGTCCGTAGCAATGGCGCTGTCCGTTCTTCTGTTCAAGGAGATGAAAGACGAATTCGGGTGGAACATACATATTTCCGAATCGAGATACTGGCTGGTGCGCCACCTTTATCTCATTATCATGACGGCCTACATTCTCCTGTTCGGTGTCCTGGACGGAGGACAGTTCATTTATTTTCAATTCTAAACAATTACAAAAATGAAGAAATTACTACTCAGCATTCTCTTTTTCATAGGAGGTCTGTTTGTTGTTGACCGTCTGGGCGGAATGGTGATGCAATGGATAAACGTGAATACCCACGATGTGCTTGGTCCTAAGTTCAAGTATATTCACGACGAGATACATGAGGATGTCGTAATGCTCGGAGCGTCACGATGTCACCACCATTATGTTTCCTCAATAATAAGCGACAGTCTCGGCATGAGCGTGTACAACTGCGGACTTCAGGGTTCGGAGAATATCTATTCTCACTATGTGACTTTGAACCTTATTCTTGAGCGTCACACGCCTAAGGTTGTCTGTCTCGAGCTGATGCCGTCGGACTTCGACGTGAACGAGGATTCGTTTGCTAAACTATGTTATTTCGCTCCGTATTTCGGCTACAGCGAGAGGGCCGACTCCGTTTTCCAACTTGGCGGGCTGTATTGGAAGTACAAGATTTCGCACTTGTACAGATATAATGCGAAAGCAACATCGAACATTGCCGGTCTCATCGTGTCGCGTCAGAAGGGGGATGACCACGGATACATTCCTGCAAAGGAGAGTAGCATTTCTGTGGGCGAGATTGTTGAAGCACCAGACATTACGGATATAGACGAGCAGAAGATACATTACCTGCATCTTTTTGCAAAGCTGTGCAGAGAGAACGGCATAAGACTGGTATTCACGGTGTCGCCGAAGTACATCGCCGTGGGCCCTTCATTCTACGATGTCCTCAGAAACGTAGCGCATGAAGAGAACGTGCCATTCCTCGACTATCACACCTCGGGACTTTTTCAAGACCGTCCTGATTTGTTCCGTGACGACAAGCACCTCGTCGATAAGGGTGCACGACTTTATTCCTCTGTCTTTGCCCATGACTTGAAGAAGGCATTAAGGGTGGGGGAAAGAAATAATTAAGGTTTAACCCAAGTTTGACAGGTTACTGACAGTTTTGTTTGCCAGTCAGCACTTTGCGTAGGGCTATTGCTGTTGTGTGTATTACGATTCGGTTTCTTGCAATGCCGTAGTTGTAGCACATACAGTTATGCGTGAAAGGTGGGCAGATGAAATGAGGGTGTCAAACTTGGGTTATTTTTTTCTCTTTTTTAGTTGCTTCTATATTTGAACCAATGTGGTGTAAACCAGTTTGGTAGTGATAGGTATGACTGTCGGCTAAGTTGGGCGTGCTTTAATATATTTGCGAAAAAAGTTATTTTTGTTGCAACAAATGCAACAGAACTTACGTCTATGCTTTTAGAAACAACTGAAAAAAATAACATTATGAAAAGGATTATAACTTTTTTAACTACGACATTGATGTTTGTGGCTGCGGCAAATGCAGGTGAAGCAACCGTGGAGACTAATGATGATAATAATGGTGTTAGTTCGACATATATCATTAGCGATGGCGATGTACTGCAAGTGCCACATTTTTCTATCAAGTTTGGAAGTGCTAAGCTTTGGACGTCTCACGACAAAAGATATTGCAACAATCTTCCTGTATTCTATGTCGGCCATGTGCAGCTTACCGACGGCTTCTCGTTTGGCAATAGTGATGCTTTGTCACAGGGCAACAGCTCGTATGAGTGGGGTATGTACCTTGGCGCAGTGGATTACGCTCTGGGCAAGAATATGGGTGCGAGCATCGGTATCGGTTTCAGCCGAACATCTATACGTTTCAAAGGCAACAACGTGATATATATGGGAAGTGACGACAACATGTATTTCGGCCCGTTGAAATCATTGCCTGATTTGGATAAGAGTTGGATAAGATATTGGAGCTTGCGTATTCCTGTGACAATAGGTTGGGAAACAAGAAAATTCGGTCTGTCGGCAGGTGCGGAACTGGAATGGCGTACCATGTTCAAGGCCAGGGCAAAGTACAATGGCTCGAAGCATACCATTGTTGACGAGCCGGAATATTCTCCTTTGGCAGTGAACCTCATCATGAATGCCAATGTCGGAGAGATTGTACTGACGGGACGTCTGGGTGTTACAGACCTCATGAACATACATTCGTCATACAAGAAGAGCGGTACAGACTTCCATGTGACTCCTTTCATGATAGGCGTAGGACTTGTATTCTAATAATGGACGCTGATGAACGCTCAACGGTTTAAGACACTCGTAATCAACTACCACAGGCAGCTGTATCGGACGGCTTTCTTCATGCTTGGCAACATGGAAGACGCCGAGGATGCTGTACAGGATACGTACTTGAAACTGTGGAAGGTGCGCGACAGTCTGGATACGACGACAAATCTCGAGGCTTATTGCAAGTCGGCGTTGCGGCGTGTGTGCTTCGACAAGATGAGGGCTAACCGGCTGGACATGAGTGTGGAGATTGGTGACATAGCCGAGACGCATTACGCCAGCGAGAACTGCGAGCGGATGGTGGAGACGCGTAATGAGATGGATTATCTGTATGAGGCTTTGAGACAACTGCCGCAAGGACAACGGATGGTTATCGTCATGAGAGATATTGAGGATTGCACTATGGAGGAGATATGTGAGACATCGGGTTTTTCGGAGTCGAACATTCGCTCCATGCTCAGTAGGGGAAGAAAAAGTATTAAGGATTACATAAAAAAAGTCTTTGATTATGGGATTGCATAGTAAATGGGATGAACGAAAGGACAGGGAAGAGGACACTAATGTGTTCATAGACTTCTCGCAGGCGAGGAGAAAGTGTGCCAGAGAGATGCAGGACAAAGAGACGGTGGCCGACGATTACATCGACCGTCTGTTCCTGCAGGCGCGCCATCAGTCCATTGATGTGCCCGAGGGCTTGGAGAGACATCTCCTCAATAAGGTGGATGAGTGGGACGCTGAAGAGAAGAGGCGCAATAGGACGGTGGATTTCCGTCCGTGGTCAATGTCGCACACAGGCATGGCTGCTGCTGCGGTAGTGGCTGTAATTGTCGGGGTTGGAATCTTCGCTCGTTACAATGAGGCTGACGATGAGATATATTTTAGTGATCGTAATACGTTTACCAATACCGACGAGGCGTATAAGGCTACGGAGAAGGCGCTTGCCATGTTCTCGGAATCAATAGACAAGGGGGAGCGCAGCATGCGTAAACTGGACGAGAAGACTGATATGCTGGACGAGAAACTCTCTAAGATTGTAATGATTATTAAGTGAGGGTAACGGCGCGCCTGTTTTTGCTTTAAGAACGGAGCGTATATTAGTGTAACCATAAAAAGTTGAATAGTTATGAAAAGGTTTATCATATTTTTGTTTCTGACGACGTTGTTCACATCAATGACGTTTGCACAAGACGAGTTTTTTGAGAAATACTCCGACAAGAAGGGAGTGAGCGTAACATTCATATCGAAAAGCATGTTTAGTCGGATGTCTGGCGGAAAGGTTGAGGGAGGCAAGTTGAAGGACATCGAGTGGGTGCGCGTTCTCTCGGTAGAGAATCGTGCCATGGTGGCTCAGGTCAAGGCGGATGTGCTGAATGAGTTTAGCAGCGCAAATGGCTATGAGGAGCAGATGCGCGTTCAGGAGAATGGCGAAACGACTATTATCAAGCGTTTCGTGAGCAAAAAAAAGCAATGCGTGTTGCTGCTTGTAGTTTATGACTCGTTGTCAATTGAAGTCGTGATGATTGCTGGCAAGGACTTGTCCATAAGCGACATACGAAAGGTGAAATGAACAATCTGACGGCTGAAAAAGTTGTATGAATATTATCTCTGCATTATGTGAGTAACGTGTGATGCAGGACAGCTCCGTAAGGGGCATTGGATAAAGAATAGACGGGTGCATGGCGTTGTTATATGCCGTGGCTGGCAAGTCGCATGCTCTCAACCTCACTCTCGACGAGCTGGAAACTCAGCTTGACCCGTCAAGGTTCATGCGTGTCAATCGTCAGTATATAGTGTGTGCAGCGGCTGTAGAGAAACTGTCCACTTGGTTCTTGGGAAAGATGCGTATTCATGTGAAGGGCTATCCCGACGAGAGCATTATAGTGAGCCGTGACAAGTCGTCGTTGGTTAAGAAATGGTTGGATTCCTGATGCTGCGTTCCTGTAATATCCAACCTGCCGGATTGAATTTTGCAGAAACGTGTCTTTTCTGTTTGTTCTTCCAGAATGTTTATGTATCATGATTCTGTTTCATAGGTAGTTAACGGAGGTGTTCTTCGTTCTTCGCTCCTCACTCCGTTCCGTAACAGATAAATGTTTTCTACGCATCTTCTACGGCTTTTCTCTGCATTTTCTCCGCATTTCTACGGATCGTACCCGTAGAAAACCCGTAGGCGACCCGTAAGAAACCCGTAAGTCATCCGTAGGGAATGCGTAGAAGCCCCGTTTCTGTCACGGTGCTGACGAGATTGACAGTGCTTTGTCCTGGTACTCGGAGAGTCACCGTGTTTGTGTATTTCCATTTGCAAATATAGTGATTTTTTGTTACACAAGTATATGGTTTGAATATTTTCGCAAGTAAAGCGTTAGCGATGCTTGCGAAAGTTGAGTTATTTCCCATATCTTGTTTGATTATTTTTTAGATAGATAGTGACGCGATGTTACTTTTTTGTTCTCTAACATTTTGTCTTTACCCTCTTATGTCGTATCTTTGCGTCATAGTCAAGTTTTTTGTGAATTATGGGACAGCTAAAGACATTGCCTATCGGCATTCAGGATTTTGAGGGTCTTCGTAAGGATGGTTATCTTTATGTTGATAAGACTGAGTTGATATATAAGCTGATAAAGGGCGGGAATTACTATTTTCTCTCTCGTCCTCGCCGTTTCGGTAAGTCTTTGCTGATGTCCACCATCCATGCCGTATTTGACGGCAAGCGTGAGTTGTTCGACGGTCTTGCCATTGCTGATAAGCCGGATGTGGATTGGGTTAAGCATCCTGTTCTTCACCTTGACTTGAATACGGAGAAGTATGACAGCAGAGAAGTGCTGGAGAAAAAGCTTAGTTTGTTTATTTCTCAGATGGAAGCTGTCTATGGTGCAGACTCAAATGAGTATTCTTTGGGAACACGTTTTGAAGGCGTCATCCAGCGTGCCTACGACAAGACGGGACAGGGTGTAGTCATTCTTGTTGATGAGTACGACAAGCCTATGCTTCAGGCAATAGGCGATGAGGAGTTGCAGAATGAGTATCGAAACATATTGAAGGGCTTTTATGGTGCTTTGAAGAGTAAGGACGGCTGCATTAAGTTTGCCCTCT
>JAFSSN010000001.1 GCA_017450985.1 Bacteroidaceae bacterium | reverse complement strand
CAGGAGTGGAAAAGCAGGATTTATACCTCGAGAGTATTTATCGGACGGTCAAGATTGACATGCTTGATAAGTACGGCATCATTGTCGGCAAGGAACGACCACTGTGTGATGGCATGTTTGCATTTCTCGTATGAAGCTGAGAAAGTGATCCATCTCCACGACACGTTAAGCGTAAGGTCATGGATACGTTCATTGAGCAGCGTGGAGTTGCCTGCCTGTTGAGAATAGCGGCTGATATACGTCACAGCATCATCCATGGCAAAAAAGTCTGGGCGTTGAGTCTTGATGCTGTACGACAACGCGGTCTGAACCTTTGACAAAGACACGGAATAAGACGCGGTAGGGAAAAACTCATCCATGCTTCGGTGCAGCTTGTCGTTGTTCAAGCAGTCGTCATAGTCAAAGAGTGTATGTTCATATCGCATGCCGACACTTGCCGTGCCAGCCTTGTCGAAGTCACATTCATATTCAGCAAAAGCGGCAATGTTATTCTCGTCGATGTCGGCATCCGTGTCAGCAATAAACGACTTGTCTATACTATATGTATTATGACGGTTAACAAATGTCATCTCAGTTCCTGCCGACACATCACCCTTCCACACAGGATAGGTAAGCACCAGTTTTGCAGCATAAAGATGACTGTCCGTTCCCGACTTGCTGCGTATGAAGTCGCTGTTCACAAGACTCGTCTCCTGATTCTCGCGGTCGGTATCAAGACCGTTTTTCATGAAATCGAAGTTGAAGTCAATACCGAGCTTTCCCGCCTTACCATTATAATATGTATTGGTAAGCCAGCCGAGCGGCTGACTGTTCCTGCTCGTCTGCTCCGAATACAGATGATCGACAAGCACGCCGTTTTCCTCGACATCCTCATCATATATCACCATGTCTGTGCCGTTAAGGTAATGTGTAACGTTAGCACGAACGCCCACAGAGTTGTTGGCATCTATCTGCCAGTTCGTTCCCAACGTATATACTATCTGGTTGTTTTTCCATGTCATCGTATATGGTCCGTTCTGATGGAACACCTTTGACGTGTATGTCGTCTCCTCAAGAGTGCTGTACTGATGGAAATTCAATCTGCTGTACCACACGCTTCCAAACACATCCACCCCATCCTTTCGATAGTTCATTCCTAACTTAGTGTTAGGCGTGTTCATGCCGTAACGCAAATCCTGGCTGTCCAAGAATGAAAGGTCAAGGCCGAAACCTTCACCTTGAAGTTTCTTTGTACGTATTCTCACCACAGCTCTCACCGTAGCATCATACTTAGCACCCGGATTATTTATCACCTCGACGTCACGAACATCCTCGCTGCGCAGTCGTTTCAACTCACTATCGTCACGCACGAGACGGCCGTTGACATATATTAAAGGTGTGCCCTTCCCTATCACCTCAGGACTATCCTCGCTTCCAGTCATGCCCGGCACCTTGACAAGCATCTCCGCGAGAGTGCCTGTAGAAGCCAGCGGCGTTCCCTGCACGCGTGTTATCATAGCGTTTCCCTTCAAACGTGTGTTTGGCAGATCACCCTTCACGACGATTTCTTTCAAAGCTTCCATTCTGTCAACCTTGATGGTATCCCTATCCTGTCCGAATGATGCGGCACATCCCATGCACATCATCATTCCAAATGCAATTTGTCTGTACATATTGCCTTACATATTTTTGTGCAAATGTACATCCTTTACCTACATACGGTTTTAACATAACGGAAACGTTCCCAAAAAATCTTAATTCTTAATTCAGAGATTCGTTCCTTTTACTCCTTCTATCTCCCTTTTACTCCACAGAAAAACGCCACACAAAAAATCTTAAATTTCAATTTTCAATTCTTAATTCTGAGATTCGTCCCTTTTACTCCTTCTATCTCCCTTTTACTCCACTTTACTCCACACGAAAAAAACTACAACTTATCATACGGAACAGAGAAGGTGTCGGCATCCGACAACTTGCCCGACGTGAGACCACGCTTGAGCCACTTCATACGCTGCTGCGAAGTACCGTGGTTAAAACTCTCCGGCACAGTATATCCACGTGCCTTCTTCTGCAAATAGTCATCGCCTATCACTTGAGCCGTCTTAATAGCCTCCTCAATGTCGCCGTCTTCCAACGAACCGAACATCTCATTGTCGTGATAAGCCCATATACCAGCCAGACAGTCAGCCTGCAACTCAATCTGCACACTAACCTTATTTGCCTCCTTTTCCGAAAGCTGTTCCATCTTCTGATGAGCACGGCCGAGATACCCCAGCAAATACTGCACATGGTGTCCCACCTCATGCGCCAACACGTATGCATATGCAAAGTCGCCGTCGGCACCGAGTTGCGACTTCATGCTCATGAAGAACGACAAATCAATATACACACATTGGTCGGCAGAACAATAGAACGGTCCTGAACTTGACGAAGCACCACCGCATCCCGACTGCACACTACCATTGAAGAACACCAGTGTAGGAGGTTCGTATGTCTTTCCCATCTTCTTAAACTCAGCCGTCCACACATCCTCTGTACCTGCAAGAATCTGACGGCAGAACTTTTCCAATTCCTGTTCTTCCTCCGTTGGCTTGTACTCACCGTCCGTCTGCTGCGTCGTTGTCGTAAGCTGACTCAAATCCGCATTCTGCAACACATCCATAGGGTTGCCACCCATAATCCATGCAAACACCACGGCAATGATGATAGACACAATACCACCACCTAACTTAAAAATTCTTCCCGATGACTGTCCACGTCTGTCATCAACATTCGTACTCTCACGTCTTCCATTAAGTCTCATAATCAAATAAGGTTTTAAATTCATGATGGGGAGACATGAACTTGTCACATCCCCCCACCATCATAAATCACAGATATTATCTACTGAAGTTTCGCAAGTAGTAAACTGGAGTTAACTTCGTGAAGTAAAAAGGAGTAACCGCTTCGCTCAGGACGATACTCTTTCGCTTAAAACGCATCCGTAAACAGTCAAACGTCCGTTTTACTCCATGGAGCGTAGCGGAATT
>JAFSSN010000194.1 GCA_017450985.1 Bacteroidaceae bacterium | reverse complement strand
TGGGTTGTTCTTTGGGTTGTTCTTTGGGTTGTTCTTTGGGTTGTTCTTTGGGTTGCCTATGTTCGTTGCCGCCTTTATTCATCGTGGCTCGCACTGGGTTGTTCTTTGGGTTGTTCTTTGGGTTACTTTCTGGGTTATTTTTTGGGTTATATGTTTTAACTAACTGATTTTCAACACCACTTGGTTTCTTTCCAAACTGATATTTATCGAAGTTGGAAATTTTAATAATTGAACTATCTCTGTCGATGCTTTCAACCTCTATTTCTCCGGTGCTTACAAGGCGATTGAGGCTTGTTCTGACAATCTGTCTCGTCAGGCTTGTCTCTTTCGCCAAGTCGCGCTGTGATATGAGCAACTCCCCGCGTCCGACAGTCTTGCCGGAATGAGTGCCGGGAATAATGTTTGCCCTGAGCAGCAAGTGCAGGAACAACCGACAGGTGTTGATGTCGCTGTACCACTGCCACTCTAATATCTGTCTGTCAATCTTGATCCAGCCTTTTCCCATAGCCTCGATTTAATTTTCTGGTAAATCTCTTGAGTTTCTCTCGCTCCTTTTCCACATCAATAGCAGTGCCTAAGTATGTCGGGTATCTGAATAGAAGTATGCTAAGTTCCTTGTCATAGTCCTTACCAACGTACTCACACATAATCTTGCAGAAGTCTATGATGCTGCGACAAATCACATACCTACCACCGAACAACGTAGCCACCCGTTCCCATTTCTTCTGGTCGGAGGACTGAGAGCCTTTTATCGTTTTCATCTCGATAGCCAAATAACAGTATTCGCCATCGTTGGAACCGCACTGAAAGATGAGGTCGGCTACTCCAGGGACAACGCCCTCGTATTTGCGCATACCAGCACTCGCTTTGCTCCGTTGCCCACCATTGGGAACAGCATACAAAAGCAAACGAGGGTCGAAGTTCAGCGATAACACCTCTGCGAACCATGTCTTACAACGGCTTCTGTACCACTCAACGCAGGTGTGCTGTATCTTCGCCTCAGAATAACCTGCCTCTATCTTTCTTATTTCCTCCTCAGTCATTTTAATCTGTCTTTGAATAATTCTAACGTCAGGTCAACGATATTCTCTTCTATTCGCGTCTCGTTGCCCGTTACCTCATCTGAAATATTCTTCTTCGTCTGTATGATGTGATATATATAGCGGTCAATCGTCTTGTTGCCAAGAAAATAATAACAGTTGACATTGTTCTTTTGCCCTACTCTATGCGCTCTGTCTTCTGCCTGTACACAGTCGGCATACGTCCACGGAAACTCGATGAACGCCACCCTGCTCGCAGCCGTAAGCGTCAAGCCTGTACCGCCACTCTTGTAGTTGAGTATGATGAGCCTGCAGTTCGGGTCGGTCTGGAACCTGTCAACGGCACGTTGCTTCTGCTTGTCATTGTCAGCACCGGTAACAGTAACGGCAGAAGGAAATTGTTTCTTCAGTTCAGCCACGACATCCTTTAGAAATGCGAAAAGTATCAGCTTCTCGCCACCGTCGATAACGGAATGCACGAAGTCTGCAACGGCTTTGATTTTGCCTCTTGCGCTTATCTGCTTCAACAAACCTATCGTAACGATGATAGAACCGCGCAACGTGCGCTGCACCTTCTCGTCGTCAGCACCCTTATAGTCTATCAGATACTGTATAATATCCTTTTCAGCATCGTCATACTCCTTGCGGTTGTCGATGTCAACATTGATGTACTGCCGCGTCTTGTCCGGTAACTGGTCAAGGACTTTCTGCTTCTCTCGCTTATAGTAACAGGTATTCCACAGCATACCATTGAGTTCCTTGTTGCATGACGACTGGTTAATGCCATCGCAATAGCGATTGACGAAATGCCTGTAACCACCGAAGTCATCCAGCCTGCCGAGTATCTTCAGTTGTTGTATCAGGTCGGTGTTATTGTTCACCACCGGTGTACCCGTAAGTTCAAGCACAAAGTTCTTGCCTCTGGATATACCCTCGACAAACTTGCTCTGCTGCGTCTTCGTACTCTTGCACTTCTGGCTCTCGTCAATGATGATGGAGTTAAACATCCTTATACGCTCGTCGAACCTTATGCTACGCATGGTGAACTTGCCCTCCCTGACTTCCTTTACAAAGTATTTTCTCAGGCTGTCGTAGTTCGTGATGAATACATTGCACAGCGCCTCTCCGTCTGCTTTCTTCCTCTCATAGTACAACTGCCAGGTATCCTTGTTGTCATTGTCGAGGATTATACTGTCCAATCCTGCGAACTTCTTAAACTCTCTCTGCCAGTTGGTCTTTAGGCTTGCAGGACAGACGACAAGCACGGGGAAACTCTCACCGTACCTTTGCGGCTCTCTGTGTGCTTTTACAACCGTGCAGATAGCCTGGAGAGTCTTGCCGAGCCCAGGCTCGTCGCCCATGATAAGCCGTTTCTTCTGCAAGGCATACGACACACCCTCCTTTTGGTACGGATAAGGTTCAAGCAGCATGTAGTGTTCGCCATCCAAAGGCTGCATCTCAGGCAGCGCGATTATCTTTTCATCATCTCTCTGCTTCCCGTCATCAACGGCTGTTACATACCTATGGCGGACAGCCCAGTTCCTGAACGCATTGATGTAGTATTCCGCATTACGCTCAGGAGGGTACTTGCCCGAAACGCGCGGAACGACCCACCATTTATTCGCACCGTCAAACCTGCGTGCCGGTATGCGCTTGACAGCCTCAATAAGTTTCGGATGATAGCCGAACGTGAGGATATACTCGGTGGGTGTCTCACGTATCTCCAATTTAGCCATTACAAATCGTATGGAAAATTATCCTCTTCCTTCGGCGTCTTGTCGAAGATGATGTCAACAATGTTCGTCTCCTGCACGGACAATATGTCGTATTCACTCTCTTTCTTGTCCAGGTATTTCTTCAACTGTTCACCTGCATCGTCTATGCTGCAACCATATACGAGGTGGTATGCAGGTACCGCACACTCCCTCAGTGTCACATCGTCCACCATAAGGACGCTTACCTTGCAACGGTAAAACTTGCAGTCTGCCTCTCCGCTCTCATCTATGATGTTGCCGATGTTTGACTGCTTGAGTGCCGTAACTTTCCGGTCAAAGTCAACGTCCGTCAGTGCAGCAATGTGTTCGAGTGTCCGCGCCTCTGCTTCAGCGAAATTTCTCGCTTCAACAACGTAGTATTCGTTTACAGTCTTCACCGCTCCGTCAATGGCAGTACGGTAGTATCTTGCTTTCGCTTCGTAGTACATTATATTCGGTTTTTGTAAGTTTGATAAAATTCTTCATATATCAGGTCATCAGGCGAAGGAAGAACTATTCCGAGTTCCGTCTGTGCGTCCGCCTGCACCTTGTTCAGGAAGTCTGTAAATTCTGCCGTAGTGAGATGTTTCGTCTCTCCAGGAACGGTTATGTTCAAGCCGCGGAAACTGACATTCTTCGGCAGGAACATCGCGCAATAGCCGTCATGCACGTTGTCCCTTGTATCACCCGTTGCATCTGCTATTGCAGTAAACCACATCCACATCAGTGAGTTCTGGCTGATGCTGCGCCTTTCCGACTTCTTTTTTATGACAACGGTATAGGTGCCGTTCCTGAGCATCTGAAGGATGAAATCAAGCGTCTTGCCCAAGAACTGCACCTTGCCGTCTCGCTTTATAAATGTGGTCGTTTCCATGTTACCCCAAAGTGTATTGCGCGTAGTGCACAGGCTTACCTGTTATACGGCTCGTCGATGTCAGCATCGTCTTGGTAATGCTATGTCCCTCTTTACGCAGGTCGCTAATGCGCGATGCCAACCGCATGATCCCGTATTCTCGCAATGCTGTGAGCTGTGTGATACCGCCAAATTTTTTCAGGTGGTCAAGTATCATTTCTCGCTGTGTAGGTTCTTTCTTTTTCATAATGTTCAGAATGGCAGTCCGTCGTCTTGCGGCTCTTGGTTTTTGTCAATATTTTTCGCTATCGGCTTATTGCCGTAATTGGATAGTGTGAGGTCGCCGAAAACAAGGTTCTTCCTGCCTGTTTTATTCATAACCTCTTCGCGTTTCTCCCTCTTTTCTCCCGACGCAATGAAGTGCGTTGTGGTGAAATCTCCGTTAACCCTTGGCGTCGGCAGTTCTACGACATTGATGCGCACAAACTTGTGCTTACTGCCGTCCGACCATGTCTCTTCATCAACGAGGTCTCTCATCCAGTCGTCGAGATAGAATTTTCCGAAATAGTTTGCCATATTCTTATTTTCTGATTGTTATTCTTAAACTTTCACTTACTTTCTTTTCCTTTGTGTACTTCTCGTAGAGTTCCGGCTCTGCGTCCCTGAAAGCCCGGCTGTCAAAACTACTACCAGTGTGTTCCGGAGTGTACGTCGCTTTCAGCAGCCCGCTGTCCCAACTCTTGACACCGTGTTCTTTCATTGCCTGCATCAGAACGTCTTTTATCTCATCGGCTCGCTTCTTCGCATCACGTGCCGTTTCCTCTGCCTCTATGAGCATCTGCACGGCTCTCTGTGTAATAAGCTGCAAGTCGCCCTGCTGCGTGGTGAGAGCCGTCTGTTTTTTGTTCATGTACTCAATAGGATTGTCAAGAATAGTCTTAATAATGTCTTTGTCGATGAACTCAAGAGGTGTGATAGTAGCCAGATTGCCAACGTAGTCACTCTTGCGTACTGGAAGCCATACACAGTACAACCCTTTAACCTTGAGGTGTGGATTAAGCAACTCGAACAGATAAGCATAGATGTTGGTCTGCCACATGACATACTCCTCGTCAAAGTTGTATGTTGTCTTGATGTCAACGATATAAACCTCATTGCTATTCTCGTCCTTAGTCCAGATGCAGTCTATTGATCCTGCTAAGCGGTAATCATCAGATACAATGTACTCCCATGCTATACCGTGCATACCGAGAGATTTTTGGAAACGCATGTAGTCCGTTGCTGCTGCACTATACTCGACGTCCGCTAAAGGGTCTGATACGCCCCACTCATCGTAGAACTGGCACTGTTCGTGTATCTTATTGCCTATGTTAGCCTTGCGCTGAAGTACCGCTTCACTAACACCTTTGTAATTGTTGTCGGGCAGGATGAACTTTCTAATCAGTGTTGTAACACTCATTAAGCTCAAGAACTTCTCAGGATTGATGTACTTATGCCCGTCATTGATGAATTCTATTTTTGATTTATTCAGTTCCATTGTTTGAAAAATTAAAAAGTGCAGGGGGCTTCACAGCAGCCTGCACTGGTTATGTATTTAACATCAAAACTAAAGGATTGAAAAAGGTAATTATTTAAATTTCGCCTGTATCTCGCGCGCCTTGTTTTTATATGCCTCATCATCGTAGTATTCAGGATGCCGTTTGAACGCAGCAATGAACTCTTCTTTCGTCGCGCACGCCTCAAGCTCCTTGACCACCGCGTCCATTTCCTTGTTCACGCCGAACTCGTATTCCTGCTTGCCGAACTCGTATTCCTGCTTGCCGAACTCGTAACGCTTGACACCTTTTCCGTCGACTATCCTCAAGTAAGACACCTCGCCGCCATTGTACGCGATGTCCGTCAGGCGGAAGCGCGTAGCGAGTTTCCCATTTTTGTAGTCATCATCGGAAAGGCTGATGAAGATTGTAGGTGCAGAGTATAGTTCACGTCCGATGCCCCAGTTGAAACACGCACGCTTGAACGCATCTGAAGCCTGTCCTTTCTCCTTCTCCGTGTACGACTCAACACCTACGTCTTGCTTGCCAACCCATTCGTTCTTCTCGCTGTCCCATATAGACACCGTGCAGAACAGGTTGCCGTTGATGAGCTCGTGTGTACGCTTCCAGTTGGAAGGACCGAATACCTCGTCGAGCATACGCATATCTACTCTCGCGTCTTTGTACAGAAGAATGGTACACCACTTGTCGCCATTCTTGCCTCCGCTACCAACACGGCATTCAATCTCGCCAGCCGTGAGCAGTCTGATTTTCTTTGTTTCCATAAAACAATTTTTAATGAGTTTGATTTTTTTAATCAATGTAAATTTAGCAAAAATTATTGATATAAAAGGCTGTTTTTCAACACCTTAACTCTTGTTAACTTAAAAACAGGCGGCAGTTTCCTACGGTGCCGTTGTCGTAACCCCGACTCGACTTGCCGCCACCATGATACCTATTTGCGCAGGCTTTTGTGCGCGCCAGAGGAATTGAACCCCTTTGACTCCTACAAGGAACGCAGAGTAAAAAATTATGGCACACTCCGCACAAGTTCCCCAGTCCCGCTACCATTCGGGCTTAGACGCGCAAATAAAAGGCAGGCAGCACGAGGCTTCTTTAATCCGCGGCGTTCGTTACCGGCACGCCCTACCTGCCATATCACAATAACAATGACCTAATACTCTCTTGCCATGTTCTCGTAGAACTCAATCATCCAGCTCGGCGCACCGAGCTTGAAGAGTTCAACTGTACCAACGGCGTAGAACACACTTGCTATGTTCAGCAGCAATATGTCAGAACAAAGCATTACAATGAATGGAACTGCGAGCAGCATGACTGTCGCGATCGATAAAAAAGCTTTCATGATTTTTTTGAGTTTGATTTGTTTATTTTTGGTTTTGTTCTCGCGTGCAGGAGCACCTGCGAAAGGTTACACCTCCACTTCCCGTTCTGTGCGTCCTTCGGCTTCACAGCGTCTATCTCACCGCTTGCAATCAGACGCTTGAGTTTCGCCAGACCGCCTACTATCCTGGCAGCCTCATTGCGCCCTGCCGTCATCTCGGCAGTCGCCAGCATGATATTGTCGAAGTGTCTCTCCTTATCCATGTCAAGACACCCTTGTTACGGTTACCGTTTTCTTGTCCCAGTCTCGCCTGACCTCGTACCGCTTGCCGTCCAAACGCTCCTGTATCATTCTCTGCGATACGGTATTGCTTACTGATGTCGCCTTCAGGATCGGGAATTCGCACTCATCTCCGACCTCCAGTCTCTGGAGTATCGGCTTTATTGTTGTCTTCTCCATATTCTAATATATTATGTGTCGCTCCCGTGCGTGTTCCGATGTTTACGCTTACAACCCTTATCAGGCACGGGATAATAGAAGTGGCGGCAGGAATTAGGCATGAAAAAGTGAATGTGTGATTGCGTGTGGAAAAACCGAAAAGCCTGGCGCCACTATATATCTCATCTCTGACCCCTCTGCAGCCCTCGTAGCGTGTCCGATGCCTCACGTCGGTATACTTACAGGTATAGACTATTCCTTACTGGCGAAGTGCGTCATACTATCACGTCTCGATGGTCGTGGCAACCCGTGTCGCTCGCATCGGTCGTATGATGTCCGGTCAAGAGATTGTTATGCAATTCTGTCAAAGAACGCTGCTGTAATGTTCCCCTGCCTGTTCCGATGTTGAGGCTTACGGCACGCCTGCCAGGGGACGTCGAAT
>JAFSSN010000193.1 GCA_017450985.1 Bacteroidaceae bacterium | reverse complement strand
TTACATTTTCAATGTTGGCCGAAAACACCCTTTTTTTACCTATTACCGTCCCCATATCGTCCCGGTACGATGTCAAGGCAAGGCTTTGGCAGTCAGTTAATAAACCTTTAATTTGACGACGAAATTACGTCGTTTAATTTCTCTAAAAGCTGGATTCGCGCCTCCTTTTCTTTGAGGCGTTCTTCCTTTTCATTGAGCATTTGCTCACGGAACTGAAGTTGCTCACGGAGGTGTGCAACTTGATTCCGAAGCTGGGTGATGCTTAAACTTTTCAGTTCTTCCTCGGTAGACATTTCGACACCTTCTCTAACGAATAAGGTGTCTATCGTCACACCAAGAAAGTCCGCAATCGCTTCGAGGCGTTTTGCCGACGGATTTCCAGTCACCAGTGCATTAACTGATGTCTGTTTAGGATTCATGCCTATGGCTCGCAAAAGGTCGCCATAAGGTATTTTCTTCCTGTCTAACAGTTCTTTAATGATTTTTCCGTTGTACATCTCAAAATTGGACTAAAAAATTTTTTCAAAAAATCTTACTTATATATAAGATTATTCGAGAAAATTGTATTACTTTTGTGCAAAGTTAAGTCTTATTTTCGAACTATACAAATTTTGAACGAAAAATTTATGAACATTTTGGAAATTTACAAGCAACTCCCAAGATCTGACAAGTCAATCTTCAGGGAAGCCATCATGCAAGCGTGCGGATGGGCCTATGGTACATTCTACTATAAGATGAACCACGGCAACATTTCTAAGTTGGAGCGTAAGGTCGTCGGCGAGTTTATTGAAGCGTATCTTTCAAAGCCATGAGCAGGATATTTGACACGTACCACACTGTCAAGGAGTGGGAAGATGCTGCCGCCAAAGACGGACGCATCACATTCAATGCCGTGTATTATGTCATGGGCAAACGAGTGCTTGACCATGTTACGGGCATTGTGAGGATTGAGCAGCAGAGCGGGAAACCGGCTCATAGGTGTGTAATGTGGCACCGCGACGGCCAATGCTATGTTGGCAAGGAACGACTGCCGGAGTATGACATAATCTTCGATGATTGATGAGAGAACAATAGAGACTATTCTCGACCGCACCGACATCGTGGATGTTGTCAGAAGGTATGTGCCTGACCTCAAACAGAGGGGCAACAACTACCAGTGCTGTTGTCCTTTCCACAACGAGCGCACACCTTCGTTCATCGTGAACAAGGCGCGTAACACTTGGCATTGTTTCGGGGCTTGCGCCGAGGGCGGCAACGCCATCAAGTTCGTGATGAAGTACAACCACTCCACTTTCCCCGAAGCCGTCAGGGAACTTGCCGGCATGTGCGGTGTTACCATAGAAGAAAGTAAGGACAAACCGACAGCCGAGCAGGAGCAGCTGAACAAAAAGCGAGAAGCTATGCTTATCACTTACGAAGTGTTGCAGCGGTTTTTCGAGGCTCAACTGCGTGGAAGTGACGAAGAAGCGACAAGGGCACATTCCTACGCCACAAGCAGATGGAATCCGACTTTTATTCAAGAATGTGGCATCGGCTATGCTCCAAAGAATAGCCAACTCCTTATTCGCTTTGCTGAAGTGAACAACATTTCCACGAAACTGCTCATGGAAATGGACTTGCTGCGTCAGTCTGATAAGGACGGACACTTGTACGCCTTCTTCCGGGAACGGATAATGATTCCCATTCGTGACCGTTTCAGCAGGGTTATCGGCTACACGGCTCGATACATCGGCAACAACGATGGTGCGCCGAAGTATCTCAATTCCTCCACGTCGATTCTTTATAACAAGGAACGGTCGGTGTTCGGAATACACCTCGCAACGAGAGCCGCCGTCAAGGAAAACAAGTGTTACCTTGTCGAGGGTGCGCCTGATGTGCTGAGACTTCAAGCCATCGGGGCGAACAATGTGGTGGCTTCTCTCGGCTCGGCTTGGACCGAGAATCAGCTAAAGGTGCTGAAACGGCTCACTACAAAGTTGTGTTTCCTGCCCGATGCCGACCCTCCCAAACAGGGAGAGATCTACGGCACAGGCATCACAGCCGTCATCAAGAATGCTCTGCTGGCACTTGAACACGGCTTTGAGATTACGGTCAAGGAAATCCCTTTGACCGGCAGCGGCTCGAAGAACGACCCCGACAGTTACTGCAAGAACAAGCGGATTATTTGGTGTCAGAACTGGGCAAATTAAAAGGGTCAGTAGTAAAAGTTGGGCAAATGCTTGCGTTATATGGCGAGCATCTGTTACCACATGAAGTCATTAACGCCCTGCACAC
>JAFSSN010000192.1 GCA_017450985.1 Bacteroidaceae bacterium | reverse complement strand
GAGTGCAGTTGCCATCACGGCAGTCAACTATTTTGGGCGCTTTGCAGCGGTTGTGCCTGTTTCGGGTGGACTTCCGCCGGAGGACTGGATCCACCCTAAGTGTCCGGGAAATTGGTGGTGTTTCTACAATGGGCAGATGCCAGGCGGTGGGCCAAATGATAAGAAAAACTTTATGCGCGTTTTTCAGGCGGCCGTGAATGGTGCTGGTGGAGACTGCCGCATTGCGACTTTCCCAAAGTCCGGGCACAACGCTTGGGACAATGCCTGGAGGGAGGATGCCATGTGGGACTGGATGTTCTCCAAGACTCTGTCCGCCGCGAAGCCAGCGTCGCGTCGGGCGTTGTATTCAAGAAAAATGTCCGAGGGACGCCACACCATATCCGTAGACTATGCCTTTTGCACTGCTAGTAAAGTTGGCATCGATGTAGGCCACGGACCGGAGCGTGTTGTTGACGGCCTTGCGGACACGTACTACAAGCCTTTGGGCGGAATGGACCGAAGCGACTGGTGGCAAATCGATTTCCTGCGAGATGTCAAGGGGTGGGTCGAGATTTACACGGGTGATAGGAAGGGTGCTATGCGGATGCTGGGAGGGGTCGTCGAAGCATCGAAAGACGGCAAGTCTTTTGTTTATGTAGCAGCGGTCTCGGAAAAGACTGGTGCCTGCGCCTTTGAATTAAGGCATCCGATCCGTTTCCTGAGGCTTCGTCCGAAATCAAGCAGAGCGAAGGCACTCGTTATTCGAGAGCTTAAGCTCATGGGGCCATAGTGAGATCAAGTGGCAAGATGTGTCGGAGGTGCTTCTCGTTTATTGTTGCAGTAGCTGTTGCGACGAGTGCGGCGTGCCTTTTTTGCGCATCTATTGTGCGAGTCTGCAGACTGTCGAAGTGTAGCGATGTTCCGTCGCACTTGCGCGGGTTTGAAGAGTTGTCGGCGGCTGTTTCGGACGCCAAGTTGGCCTATATGTGCGGACATCCTGAAATGATCGCGCCAATCGAGCGAAGTCGCCTTGCGCATGCGAACTGGGTGCGGTTGCCATCGGTTTGCACGCCCATTGCCAAAGAAGATGTACTAGAATGGAGAGGCAACTTACTCGTCGGTGCCTTTCTTTCGCGTCAGGAAGATCGCTATTTGCGCGCCTGCGGGTTTCGCAAGGCAATGACTAATGAGTCTGCAGTGCTGTGGTGTCGCGACAATAGGACACTTCACTGGCAAATGGAGGATGTCCGCCTTGCATTGAATCTCGACGATAAACTTTGTCGACTTGGCGAGCCGTCAGTGTTGTCGACGGAGGAGCCTTTAGAGTCTGACTACTGCAACACTGCGGCCCAAGGTAAAAATGGCCTTAGTGGAAGTGTTGAAGACGGGGTGGTTCGTGCAAAGACATGTGATTCCGTTTTTCTCGTGGCCTTTATGGCCGCAATGCTACTTGTCGTGTCTTGGTTGGGCCGGCTGAGTTGGTCCTTTGGGCGTGGTCGCAGAGCTGCGGTGGGAGTGCTCGTTTTGGCGTATTTCATCCTAATGACTGCCATTGCGTTGCGAGTAGGTTTCACGCCTCCGAATGGCCTTGCTGTGTATGCCGGCAAGGCAAAATTGCTTTATGCTGAGCATGGTATTCCGTTCGGATTTTGGACACAGGCGGATTACTCTATTTTCCAGCCAGGATATCCACCGTTGCAGACATTGTTAGCGCTATGCCTCCGTTGCCTTGGAGCTGACGTTGTGATGTTGTTCCTCATGCCCATTGTAATGACCTCGTTGTTTGTGGTTTTGCTGCGTCTTGCAGGATCTGACCTGCTGACAATGCGCACTTTGCTGGTGGTTGCCTATGTAATGGCTCCCATGTCATTTCGGCTTACTGCGGGTTATTACGCCGAACCACTTGCCGCCTTTATGTTGATCTGTGGATTTGCGTGTGCAATAAAGGAAAGGCTCTTGCTTGGGGCTGTTATCATGGGCCTCGCTGGACTGGTCCGCTTGGAGGGGGTGGTGATAGCACCTCTGGCGGTGCTATTGTGCCTTTCCCATCGAAGGATGCTCGTTGCTGGGTTCGCGGACTGTGCAAAGAATCTCGCCGCTGTCGCTTTATCCATCTTTCCAGGGGGTCTGTGGTTGATGCTGATTTGTTGCCTCGGGTGCAAATTGCAGGGTTTCTCCATTGCAGGAGCGTTTGACTGTGGGCAAAGCCTTGCTGTGGCCAGATCGTCGCTTAGCATTTTAAGCTTGGATCTCGCAGAAACGGGCTTACCTCTGGATATGTGTTTGATAATGCTGTTGTCACGAAAAGCCTCCCGGTTTGCCGTTTTAATGATTCCCCTTGGCTTGTATCTCTGTACCTCAGTAGCTGCCGTCGCCGCTGGGATGGGGCTTCATTCTGCAGGGGACGTTCAATGGATGTTGGAGACATGGCTCCCTAGGTACTTGTGGCTTTCCATATCGATACCTATTGCGGTTTGTCTGATGCATGGAACGGTAGAGGGACCCCGCAGGGCGCACAATTTATGGTGCTTTCGCCGATTCAGCCTTCGGAACTTCCTTGCAGGACGCCATAAGGATGTATTCGCCCGCGATTTGAAATCTTATTGTGCTGGACAGAGTTAATGTCAGTATCAGTCAGCGGCATAGCGCACTTCCTTCTTATGAAATAGCCGCCTGACGGATTCCGGCTCGTTCTTCCTTGCTGACAGATGCGCCACTACATCCGCTTTCAGCGCTTTTGCCGTCAGAGGACGCTTCTTTTCCGCAAGCGATGCCTTTACGTCCCTGTTGAGATACTCGTCCGGATTGAGTTCTGGCGAATAGCTTGGGAGATAGAACAGTTTGATCCTCTCGCTGTTTTCTTCAAGCCACTTGTCGAGAATCTTCGCAT
>JAFSSN010000191.1 GCA_017450985.1 Bacteroidaceae bacterium | reverse complement strand
GGATGATATGTTCAATGTCAGTATAGCTCTGCTGCTCAACCGACATCAACGTACGTTCTAATGTTTGTTCTGCATTATATGTTACCGTGATGATTGTTATCATATACTTGCATATATTGTTTAGCCACTTTTTCTTCAGAATATGTAGCCACCACCTTGTCGCGCGACAAAGCACTGATGGCATCATAGCGTTCCTTGTCGAGAGTCCACTCTATGCCCTTCGCCAGGTCGGACGCATCGCAGTATGCAGCCACGTAGCCGTTCTCCTTATGGTCAATCATCTCAGGAATACCGCCCACGTTGAAGCCCACGCACGGAATGCCGCACGCCATAGCCTCCATGATTGTGTTAGGCAGGTTGTCCTGCAGCGAAGGAGTGACATAAATGTCAACAGCATTATACACCTCAACAATGTGCTTCACGTCGCTAACATACGACATGGCATAAACCGGGAACGGAAGCATCGACTCCACCATCTGCGCCTTGCCGCCCAGCACCACGACGCCCATACGGCTTGCCAGCTCGGGGTTGGTGGCCTTGATGATGTCGCAAGCCTCCACAAGATACTTGAAGCCCTTGCGCTCGTCGGTAATCTTCTGCGAACCGAAGAGCATCAGACACTTGTCCTCCGGCAAGCCACAGCTGCGCCTTGCCTCTGCCCTGTCGAGCGGACGGAACACATCCGTGTCGATGGGGTTAGGAATGCTCACCACGTCGTGTTCCTCGGCAAGCTTCGACGTCTTTGCCAGTTCGCCCAGCCAGCGGCTGCAGCTCACGAACGTCACGTCAGCATTGCGGAAGATGCCCAACTTCTTAGTAAACACATTGAGAGTGAGGTCGGTCACGAAGCCGTGCAGCAGGTCGCACTTCTCGCAGCGAGTCTTAAACTTGGTACAGCTGCCAGAATAGTGACACACTCCGGTGAAGTACCACTGGTCGTGCATCGTAATCACCACACGCTTACCCGAATGAAGAATCTTGTTGATGTCTGACAATGACAAATAACTCTGGTTAACCCAATGCAGATGAATGACATCAGCCGTCTGGAAGTCGTGTGTCTGCGTGATGTCGGTACCCGTATTGGCAATATCAACCTGAAACAGCGTCTTACGATTGAACCTGTTGTTAACCCAAATGACGAAACGTTCATAAATAAACTTTACGGGAAGCATGTAACTTTGCGGAATGGCGACAACTGTCAGCCGGTTCGTCTGCTTGTCGCGAACCAGCATCTTTGCACGTACCCCATTCTTTTTCAACGCTTCCATCAAGCGGTTGCACGCAATGGCAGCCCCTCCCACACGTTCCGATGTATTAACAAGAAGAACCTTCATTCGTAATGACTCTATTGTTTGAACGTGCAAAGGTAGTAAAAAATCAAGAATTATAGTCCATTTCCACCATACAAACGTTTTCCATCAGCCTTGCTACGCCCCATTACACGTACCAAAGCCCTCAAAACATACCATCAGAAGTCACACCGCTCTCACACCCGTCCCCTACGTTCACATTCACAAGACGACATTCATCTATGGCAAAACTGTGTTTTCGCTCTTCGCCGTTCGCTTTTCATTTCCACACGAAGAGGCGTTCGCGTCTTCATAATATCCCATTCGTTTTTTCTACGCATCTGCTACGGATGTTCTACGCATTTTCTCTGCATTTTCTACGTATTTCTACGGGTCGTATCCGTAGAATACCCGTAAAGCACCCGTAGAAAAGCCGTAGAATATCCGTAGGAAACCCGACGAGGTATCGGTTAAGTTATGTAGCACAACGCTTTGATTCTCACATTTTCCAACGCAAATATAAAGCTTTGTTTCGAGACAGACAAGTTTATGGCAATAATATTTTTTATGTTTTTGCCAACATCAGCCAAAGGCGGCATTCTGCCCTGCACATCGACGGTTGTATGGCTTGTTGTGTGTCTGCTCCGATATTGTGCTTTTTGTAAAGAGAGGCATAGCATTAAAAAAGCTCTTCCCCTCACAAGGAGGGGAAGAGTATAGCGAATTGTGGAGATTCTATTTTAGCACAGAGTAAGAAGAAGGAACACTACATTCCTATCTGTTTTTCGTACAGTTTACACAGGACTGTGAACTTGTAAATGGCTGAACGCTGCGCCTGCACGAAGCCTGCTATGCCGTACATGAATCCGCCTTTGAGGAAATACAGCTTCACGAAGCGCATCATCGGCGAGAAGACCATGGAGAAGAGTGTGACGTGCTTGCCGGCACGCTTCTCAACCTCATTGTCGGTATAGTTGTTGAGTCGCACTATTGTGGCGCGCGTAGAGTCGTCGAGATGGTCGAACGCCAAGTCCTTGCGTGACTCTGGTATATGCTCGAGCTTTCCCTGTACGACGGGGAACGTGTGGACGTATGGAGGCCATTCCGTTCCTTCCTTCACGAAGAAGCGCAGCTGGTAGTCGGGATAAGACGAAGGGAGGAATACGCCCATCGTGTAGTTCTTGCGTGGTATGTACAGTCCTCGCACGTCGCCGGGGTTGCTGACAAATTCGTATAGGTAGTCGTGCAACGCCTGCGGTATCAGCTCGTCGGCATCGGCTACGAGTACCCAGTCGGAAGATGCCGACTGGATGGCGAAGGTGCGTGCCGGCTCTGCGCTCTTGTGGTTGAGCTTAGGGAAGGTGACGACCTTGCAGCCGTACTGCTTCGCAATATCGACGGTGCTGTCGGTCGATTCCATGTCGCATACCACGACTTCGTCGAACGACTTGGCTGTTTCGAGTACCTTTGCCAGATACTTCTCTGCGTTATATGTGTTTATTACAACGGAAATATTGTTTCTAAGACTCATATCTTATTGTTTAAGGGTATTTGTGTGAGACAATCACTTCAGATAGACCACAGGAAATACTTTCACTTTCTTGCCCTTTGCTGCCGAGTAGCGTATGAAGGCGTTGGTGAGCATCTCTGCAAGGTAGCCTGACACGCGGGCGTAGGCTTTCTCCTTGCTGACGTCGATGAGGTAGCCTCTCGACATGCTTTCCTTCTCGTGCGACTCAAGGACGGAGAACAGTATGTTGCAGTACTCTTCGAAGGTGTCGTTGTCCATGACCGACATGTTGCAGTTGTAGAGCCACTGTCCGTCCATCGCCTTGTCGTAGTGGGGGAAGAAGTCGGGGAAGTCTCTCCTGACAATCTCGTCCATAAGTTCGAGGTTCTGACCTCCCACCTCGTAGCTCAGCGTACGGCGCAGGCTCATGTAGAAGCGTCCCGGGTGTGGAGCTATGATGTTCACTCCTCCTGCCAGTATGCCTTCGAGCTTGTTGGCAAAGTCAATGGCGCCTGTATTGAATACGTCGCTGCTCTTGCACTCGTACTGTTTCTTCACGCCCACGCTTGAATATGGTGACCACAGCGAACTGAGGCGGCGTGTGATGAACTTGAGACGCAACAGGAAACGGAAGATGTCGAAGTCTTTCTTGACCACGAAGGCACGGCGGTAGTGCATCAGTCCCTTGTAGTCGGCCTTTGTGTTTTTCCACAACCAATACAAGGCTGTAAGCTCGCAATACCACGGATTCTTGTAGCTTATATTGTCGCCTTCATCGTCGCCCTGCATGTGGAGGTCGAGATTCGACACGGCCTTTCCGGCATGGACGGGAATGAAATACTTGTGGTGTAGCACGAAACTTTCCTTGTGGTATGCTACTGCAATCTTAATATCCATCTTGTTACGGGGGTATTGGCGGCTGCCGCAGGCGTGAGTGCCGTGCAGCCTGCCTTATGTTTGTGAATCAGTTACTCTCTTCTATCTTCTTAACTATGCCGAAGCCTTTGGTGAGCATGTACCATGCTGCCTTGAGGGCGGCAAAGCGGCGCTTTGACTTCAGTAGCTCCATGTCGATGGGTGCGTCGTGCTTTGCCCAGTCCTCGCCCTGACGCGTGATGTATTTGCGCATGGCCGAATTGGAGATGCCCCACTTGAGCAGGAACTGCGTGGCGCCGTCGTTCTTCTGTATGCGCGTGGTTGTCTTTGTTTCGAAGTGATACACGCGGCTGTTTCCCATTCCCTTAAGGTAGCGTACTCCTACCATCAGCAGCTTGGCCGTGAAGTCGGGGTCGCTGTACATGCCTGGGCTTAGTTCGACGCTGTAGCCTCCCACGAGGTCCCAGATGTCGCGGTGTACGATGCTCGGCGGACGTGTGGAGCCTTGCCAGTCGGCGTAGGGCTGGTCCATGTATTCCTTCAGGAGTTTTTCTCTCTGGAATGTCTCTATCGAGTCGCCGTAGTTGATGCACAGTCCTACGTCCGTTGCGTCATGCGGCTGTATCATTGTGCCTGACAGGTAGAACATATTGTCGGGCAGGCGGCGTATCTCGTCCATCAGCACCGTGTCCCAGTTCGGGAGCACGAACATGTCGTCGTTGATGAAGTATATGTAGTCCCTCTTGACCAACCGCCTCATGGTGTTCATTGCCAAGCATACACCTATGTTCTTCTCCGACCAGGTATAGTCCAGTCCTTCCGCCTTGACCCATTCGAGGGTGCCGTCGGAGCCGTCGTTGACGTGTACGATGATTTGGTGATCGTAGGCCGAGTACTTTCTTATGCTTTCGACGCACAAGCGTAGATAGGGGAGATTATTCCACGAGGGAATAAGTATTGAAAAGCCTTCTGTCATTTCTCGCCTGAGGTAGTCTTATATGTTTTGTAACCATGTTCCAAGTCGAGCAGCTGGAAGTTGTGCTGACGCTGGTGGTCGCCATTAGGGATGACCATGTAGTCGCCGTACTTGCGCTCGAGATACTCGTGCGGATGCTCGACGCCCATCAGCATTACGCCCTCAAACTCTACCGGCGTAGGCGTGCCTAACAGTGCCTTGGGCATTACGCCCTTGAGGCCGTCGTCGTGGTCAACGACGCTGTCGCACTTGTCGTAGTCGTATGCCTTCTGCATGTCGCGTATCTTCTGCTGCAATTCCTGCATCGAATAAATCTTGCGGCACAGGAGTGGAAGCCATGACGACATGCCGTGTCCGTGGCGGTAAGGGTCGCGGTGTACGAAGTACAGGGCTTTCTTCAGCCATTGGTAGCGGAAGAAGTGGGCACGTCGCAGCAGTTTGTTCTCCGGCTGCCCGTCGAGGGGAAACACGTCGAGATATATGCCTCCCACGTAGCGAAGGTGCATGCGCTCGATGAGTGTGGTGCGTGCGTCCTGTATCTTTGCAAACGGCAGAGGGTAGTTCTGCGGGTCTGTTTCATAGCTCACCACCTCGAAGCATTCAGGCATCCATTCGCGGCAGTTGGCCATGAGCAAGTCATAGTCCTTGCGCGGCATGGCTATGTCGAGGTCGTCGTCCCAAGGTATGAAGCCTCCGTGACGTACTGCACCCAGCATTGTGCCAGCCCACAGATAGTATCTGAGGTTGTGCTGCTTACATACTGCGTCCACAGCCTTCACAATCTCAAGGATGCGAAGTTGCAAAGGACGTATGTCATAACTTGCCATATAATATGATTGGGTTAATGTGCGCTCTTGCCGTCAGCGTGCCTGGCATGAGTGCCCGACGGCTGAGTGTGGCAATGAGCCGCTTGTTATGATTGAAATCGTTCGTGATATTAAGCCCGGTGTTTCATGCGCGCCGAGCCTTCCGTGCATCAAAACAGCTCAGCCGGTATCTTCTGCTTTGCCGTTTCGAAGTCCTCTACGGTGTCGAGTTCGCACGAGAAGAGGTCGGACACGTCAAGAACGCAGAATGAATGTCCCTGTTCTATGAGGCGTTCGAAGGCACGCTCGTAGAAGACGTTCTCAAGATGCTCCTCGTTCATCATGTGCTCCAATTCCTTGTAGAGGGCACTTGTATAAGCCTTGCCCATCTTTTCGATGCCGAGGCTCTCGCCGGCAGCCTGCGACGAGCTGCAAGTCTTGCTTATCTCTGTTATCGTTCCCTTGGCATCGACAACCACCTTCATCTCCTCCTCGCCAAGCTCGTGGCGTATGAGGGTGAGCACGTTGTCTTCCTTCTGACTGAGGACACGCGCAATAATCTGAGGGTCGTAGAGCAAGTCGCTGTCGAGCAGCAGGATGTCCTCGTTCTCAGCCTTCGGGCGTGCGAGCCATAGAGAGTATATGTTGTTGGTAGTTTCATACACGTCATTGTGTATGAACGTACACTCAATGTCCTTGTATGTCGAGCTGACGAAGTCCTCTATCATGCCGTGCAGATAGCCCGTCACAAATACGAACTCATGGATGCCGCTCATGATGAGTGCATCCATGCTACGCTGCAAGAGGCTTCTTTCGCCTACCTTCAGCAGACACTTAGGCGTGTTATTCGTCAGCGGACGCAGGCGCGAAGCCATGCCTGCCGCCAATATAACTGCTTTCATATATGTGAGTTATTTTTGTGTGGCGATACGCTTAATCGTATCACATACGACCTGTATCTGCTCAGGACGTCCGAGAGTGATGCGCAGGCATGACTCCAGTCCCGGGTCGGTCATATACTTTATCTTATACGACTGCTCAGCCATAGCCTTCTGCAGGGCAGCCTTTATCTCGATAGGATACTTAATCAGTATGAAGTTAGCCACGCTCTTGTACACCTTGAAGCCTTCAAGCGAGCCAAGCTCCTTCTTGAACAGCTGGCGGTCCCACTCCATCTGGTTAGCCACATCGCGGTAGTGGTCGTCGCTGTCGAGTGCCGCAAGCGTGACAGCCTCGCTGAAGCGGTTGTAGCCAAGGTACTTGTTGGCATACTTCAGGAAGTCCTTATGTCCTGCGCCCATGAAACCGAAGCCCATTCTGAGGCCTGGGAGACCATAGAACTTTGACAGGGTGCGTGAAATGATAAGGTTGGAATATTTGTTCACAAGAGGTGCTATGTAGTCGGTGTCGCAAGATATGAAGCTTGCATATGCCTCGTCGATGAGCACCATAGTCTCTGAAGGAATATTCTCCATGATACGGCCAATCTCCTCTGGAGTGAGGCTGTTGCCCGTAGGGTTGTTAGGAGAAGCCAACAAGAGGATGCGTGGACATATACGATTAGTATATTCAATAACCTCATCTACATTATAAGCGAACGTGTCCTCCATCTCATAGAGAGGATACATTTCTGTATTGCCTTCAACCTCAGCAGCGATGGAATTGTAGTACCACCAAGAGAACTGAGGTATAAGAATAGTCTTGTTGTTACCTTTCGTAAGGTAGTAATGCACGGTATTCTTAAGGATATCCTCACCACCGTAGCCGAGCAGGACCTGCTCCTCAGGGACTCCGTATATCTCACTCAGACGCACGGACACAACACTTTTCTTACCCTCGTCGTAAATGCGAGTGTAGAAACACAAGTCTAACGGATTAAATGACTTAACAGCCTCCAACACTTTCTGGCTTGGTTGGAAATTGAATTCATTTCTATCTAAAAAAACCATTTCTTTCTTCTTTTACAAAAAACTATTTTGCAAATATACCACTTATTTGCAAGACAAATTAGCAATTATCGTTTTTTATGCATCTCAAGCATCACATTTTCCTGTACATCACAATTCTGCGGCGTTTCTGTAAAGCATCTGCAGAACAGCCTTTCCCTTTTCCACGCGCGTGGCATCAGAGCCCTTGTCGGTGCTGTTCACAACCATGTTGCCGTCAAGGTCGTAGGTCGTGGCACCCAGGCTGTCGAACATCGTAAACTCCACCCTCGAGCAATGTATTGCCGACGGCACCTTGTACGACTTGCTCATGACGTCGCGGCTGAACACGAAGTCGTCGTGGTTGATGCGCAGCTGTCCCAGGAGCGTGGCAGCAATGTCCGACTGGTTCATCAGCGTACCTATCACCCTGTGCTCCTTCACCGCACCTCCTGCCCACACCAACGGCACGCGGATGACGTCGAGGGCAGAGCGACCGCGGTCGCCGTGAACAGCGCACCCATGGTCAGGAACAACTATGAGCAGCGTGTTCTTCCACTTGTCCGAAGCCTTGAGCCTTTCCACGAACTTGCCGAGGCAGTCGTCAGTATAGGCAAAGCTGTTCTCCACGCCGTCCTCCAACCGTCTGTAAGGCACGTCCCACGGCTCATGGCTCGACAGCGTGAGTATGCTCGTGAAGAAACGTCCTCGCTTGGCAAGTATGCAGTCGAGCGCCTTGTCAAACAAAGCCCCGTCGGGAACACCCCACTCCGAAGTACGCTCCTTGGCGCTGAAGTCCTTGTCGCCATACGTCTTCTGATAGCCGTTCTGCAACAAGAAGCCGCCCATGTTCGTGAAGCTGATGTCGCCCCCGTACCAGAAGTCGGTAGAATAGCCATTGTCGTGCAGCGAACGTGCAAGCCCCGGCAGCTTCTCACACTTCTCTGGAATCTTCATCAACGACGCCGACGGGAAGCCGAGCCAGCCGCTGTTCACGCTCACCAGACCTCTGTCGGTGCGGAAACTGTTAGACTGGCAGTTGGAGAACAATATTCCCTCAGCGGCAAGCTTGTCCAGATTAGGCGTCACGTTTCCTTCCGCCCCCAGACACCCGGCAAGGCTTGCGCCGCAACCTTCCCACACCACAAGTATGATATCAGGGCGGTCGGTACGCAACAGACTGTCAGGCTCTACGCTCTCCGTACCGTACAGCCCGGCAGTAAGCCGCTCCACCTCCTTCTCATCGTCATAATACTGGAACTCGCTTGAGAAGTCCTGCTGATGAGTGAGAGAATAGAATATGTTGAAAGCCGGATTAACGGCCGCATGATTCAAATACTGATTGTCAGAGTAATACACATTGCTCACGTTAGCCGTTCCCTCGCCCACTCCGCCGCGTATCACGACGAACATAATGCCGCCCACGGGAATGGCAGCAAGGAAGCCCCACGGATTAGGCTGGCGCGGCTCCTTCTCGTCGCGCATAAACCAATAGAACAGAGCATAATACCCAGCCGCAACCAAAGCTCCAGCCAGCAGCGTGGCAGCCACAAATCCGCCGCTCACGCTTGCCAGGGCATCGGCAGGCTTGTCCGTATAGAGAAACACCGTCGTGTCGAGTTTGAACTGCCAGAAGCCGTACATCACCGTGTCAGCCACGAAGATGACCGACAGCAGCAGCGATATCACGGCAAAGTAAGGCATAAGCCATCTCCTCAGGCTCACCCTCACGAAGAAGCTGACCATCATCACCACGAGAGGCACCACGCACACGTAGCCGCACATCGTAGCATCGAGCGGAATGCCATGCCACATGACACTCAGATAGTCAGTCACCGACACGCCCGAATACTGTGCCCCGTTGCAAAGCATGAACACAGGCTTTTGCAACATGAACGCAAACAGAAGTGCCAGGAACAACTTCAGCAATAAAAACAGTCGCTGACTGTTAAGTTTCTCAATCATAATATATTCAACTTAAGTTTCGCAAGTAGTTACTGGAGTTAACTCCGTGAAGTAATAAGGAGTCGCCGCAGGCGGAGTGAAGAATGAAGAGTGAAGAATGAAAGTTACTCTGTTCATCAAATTAATTATTAATTAGTCACTCGTCTCTTTACTCCCAATATCTCCCGCTTAACTCCTTTTTACTCCAAGCAAGTAAAGCGTTAGCGATACTTGCGAAAGTTGAGTAATTAACTATTAATTAGTCACTCGTCTCTTTACTCCCGATATCTCCCGATAACTCCTTTTTACTCCAAGCAAGTAAAGCGTTAGCGATACTTGCGAAAGTTGAGTAATTAACTATTAATTAGTCACTCGTCTCTTTACTCCCGATATCTCCCGCTTAACTCCTTTTTACTCCAAGCAAGGAAAGCGTTAGCGAAGGCTTTTCCTAAATCTCCAGCGCAGCCTTATACACCGACATCAGACGCTCCGCCAACACACGAGGATGGAACGTCCGCACGGCATATT
>JAFSSN010000190.1 GCA_017450985.1 Bacteroidaceae bacterium | reverse complement strand
TCCAAACTGTCATCAGTAATCGACTCTACACTTGATATACGATGTGGTACCTATGGATATCAATATAGTGAAATCATCCGTCTTTTTACTCCATGGAGCGTAGCGGAATTAACCCCGCTTAACTCCTTTTTTACTCCAAGCAAGTAAAGCGTTAGCGATACTTGCGAAAGTTGAGTTAAATAAAAAAATATTTTTCGGCGAAAGGAGAAACAGCATCTCTATCTACTACCTGCTCCGTTTCTGCACCTCCAATCACAGAAAGCAGAATCCTATGTATCTTCCACGGTTCTTATCCGGGTACGCTACGGATGTTGTACGCATTTTCTACGAGTCGGCTACGGGTTTTCTACGGGTTTTATCCGTAAAAATGCGTAGAACACCCGTACAATATCCGTAAAATATGCGTAGAAACATCGAAGGGGGTATGAAGAAGTCACGAAGATATATAGGCGGAAAGTTATACACATTTCGGCTCTATCATGCACCTATTCCTCTTTCACGTTAACGACAATCAGTGCTTTCCACCTTGAAAGCACGACAAAGTTCTAAAAATTTTTCGACAAACGCAAGAATAAGGCACAAAAAATCATCAAGTTTTCAACATTTCCCGTCACCACAGGAACTCTTCAGTTGGCGCACAAAATCTGCCAGGCGCACGCAAAAAGAAGTGGCAAGTACACGAATGTACTTACCACTTCCACTACTTTATTATATTATCAATTTAATAATGCAATTACGAATGCACTTGATTACTTACGGCTAACGTAAGAACCGTCGCGAGTGTCAACCTCAATCATGTCGCCCTCGTTGATGAAGAGAGGCACGCGGATTTCAACACCAGTCTCGAGAGTTGCTGGCTTAGTTGCGTTAGTAGCAGTATCGCCCTTAAGACCTGGCTCAGTGTAAGTAACCTTGAGGACAATCTTTACTGGAGCCTCAGCAGTGAGGATTGCACCAGTCTGGTCGTCGATAGAAGCCATCACCATAGTCTCGCCTTCCTTGAGGAAGTCACCACCAGTGATAAGGTCCTTAGAGATGTTCACCTGCTCGAATGTCTCAGTGTTCATGAACACCATGTCGTCACCTTCCTTATAGAGGTACTGGAACTGCTGGTGTGACACTGTAACGTCGTCAAGCTTTGCAGACACGATCCAAGTGCGCTCGAGCACACGACCATCCTCAACGTTGCGAAGCTTAGTAATCATCACTGTGTTACCCTTACCTGGCTTCTTGTGAAGGAAATCAATAACTACCCAAATCTTGCCGTCATCAAGACGGAGGCATACGCCTTTCTTAATGTCACCTGCTAAAATAGCCATATTTCAATGTTTGTTTTTAAGTTTTTGAGTTTTTAAGTTTGCAGGGAAAAGACTTTGCAAAGCGCACTCAAAAACTCGATATAATTTTATAATTTGTAATGTTTACCGTTGAAAACGACTGCAAAATTACGTTTTTTCATTAAATTAGCAAAAAAAGCAGTCTAAAATCGAGCGAATATTTTGTCTGTTTATTTAAAATGCCTAATTTTGCACCCACTTTTAGTGCTTAGTAGCACAAAGAGTGACAAAATTGTTGAATGAAATAATTCATAAGAATAATAACAATAAAAATATAAAAAGATATGAAAAGAACATTTCAGCCTCACAACAGAAAGAGAATCAACAAGCATGGATTCCGTGAGCGTATGCAGACTGCCAATGGCCGTCGAGTATTGTCAGCACGTCGTCGTAAGGGTCGCAAGTCTCTTACAGTTTCAAGCGAGCACCACGGAAAATAAACCAAAAATGCTCTACATGAGATAAAAAGCAGAAGTTTCACGATAAACTTCTGCTTTTTTTGCGTACCTTTGCACCGTTTTGAAAATATTCACCTATGGATTTCAAGAATTTGTTTCAAGGACCAAAAGCACGTATCTTTTGGATTAATATAATATGTATGATTGCGGTGCTGGTTATCGCGCCGACAGCTACGCTGTACTATCTCGACTTCTACACTCACCACGGAGAGCGCATCGAAGTGCCTTCGGTGGACAAGATGACTGTGGAGGACGCCAAGGAGACTCTTGCCGACTACGGCCTCATTGCCGTAGTTACCGATTCCGTGAAGAAGAAGGGATACGTGCCTGGCACCATCTGCTTGCAGACGCCAAGGGCTGGCAGCGAAGTGAAGGAAGGCAGAACGGTGTATCTCACTGTGATACGTTCTACCGACACTACCGTGCCGTTTCCTGACATTGCCGGCAACTACTCCGTGGACGAGGCGCGTCAGATTCTCCATAACTTAGGCTTTACATTCACTCCCGACAAGGAAGTGGAGGGCGAATATAAGGGTGCCGTTATCAGCGTGTACCAGGGCAACAAGAAGTTGTATGCCAACCAGAACGTCTCAACAAGCTATCCTATCACCCTGTATGTAAGTACGGGCTATGCTGCCGACACGCTGGACGTGGGCGACATATTGGACGAAGACACTGTTTCTGAACTTTAACAAAGAGACATGGCTGACATCGAAGAATATATCGACGACACAGAAGAGGTTGACGACGAAGACTCGGCAGGACTGTACGAGCACTTCAAGGTCGTAGTTGACAGAGGGCAGAAGCTTACCCGTGTGGATAAGTTCCTGCTCATACACCTTTCCAACACCTCACGCAACAGAGTGCAGAAGGCTGCCGACTCCGGCTTCATCATGGTCAACGGTAAGCCTGTGAAGCGCAGTTACAAGGTTAAGCCTTTCGACGTCATTCAGGTGATGCTCGACCGTCCTCACTACGATACTAACATCACGGCTGAGGACATTCCACTCGACATCGTGTATGAGGACGATGACCTGATGGTGGTAAACAAGCCGGCAGGTCTCGTGGTGCATCCGGGCTTCGGCAACTGGCACGGCACGCTTCTCAACGCCATCGCGTGGCACCTGAAAGACCATCCTGAATATGACATCAACGACCCCGAGATAGGACTTGTACACAGAATTGACAAGGACACAAGCGGTCTGCTCGTAGTGGCAAAGACTGCAGAGGCAAAGACGCATCTCGGCCTGCAGTTCTTCAACAAGACTACCAAGCGCGAGTACAACGCTCTCGTGTGGGGTAACTTCACCGAGGACGAGGGGCGCATAGAGGGCAACATTGGGCGCGACCCTAAGGACAGGATGCGCATGGCTGTGTTCCCGCCCGACAGCGAGATAGGCAAGCATGCCGTCACCCACTACTACGTGCTCGAACGCTACGGCTACACCTCATTGGTGAAATGCGTGCTCGAGACAGGGCGCACTCACCAAATCAGAGCACAC
The DNA here is from genome assembly GCA_017450985.1 of Bacteroidaceae bacterium. GTDB lineage: Bacteria > Bacteroidota > Bacteroidia > Bacteroidales > Bacteroidaceae > Minthosoma. Next base: position 2,005 of record JAFSSN010000190.1, on the reverse strand, counting down.
ATGCGCCACATTGGTCATCCGCTGTTCTCCGACGAGCGATACGGGGGTGACCAGATTCTGAAGGGCACCACAAGCAGCAAGTACAAGCAGTTCATAGAGAACTGTTTCAAGTTGTGTCCGCGTCAGGTGCTCCACGCCAAGACACTCGGATTCGTCCACCCTCGCACGGGCAAGGAAATGATGTTCAGCTCAGAACTGCCTGACGACATCACTTCGCTCCTGGAAAAGTGGCGCAACTACGCCAAGGAGGTTTAGGAAGAAAGAGAGACTGCAGCTCCGCGACGAGCGAAAGTCTGTACGACGGCTGCACCAAGCAACCACGGTAAAGGGAAAGAGAAAACAAATAACTATAACATATAAGAAATGAAAAAGGTTATCGCAATCATTGCTGGAGGCGATTCCTCCGAACATGATGTGTCCATGCGTTCTGCCGCAGGTATCGACTCATGGATTGACAAAGAGAAATATGACGTTTACATCATAGAGGTTGAGGGCACGAAGTGGACCGCACATCTCCACAGCGGCAAGCTGTCGCCTGTGGCACTCCACAACTTCACGTTCCTCGACGAATACAACAAGCGCGTCACTCCTGACTACGCTTACATCACCATTCACGGCACACCGGGCGAGAACGGTATCCTTCAGGGATATTTCGACCTGCTCAAGATTCCTTACAGCACAAGCTCGCTTCTTGTTGAGGCCATGACCTTCGACAAGTTCACGCTCAACCAGTATCTCAAGGGCTTCGGCGTGAAGGTTGCAGAGGACATCCTCGTGCGCAAGAACATGGAGGTAAAGGCCGAGGACGTTGTTGCCAAGGTAGGTCTGCCATGCTTCATCAAGCCAAATGCCGGCGGCTCATCATTCGGTGTGACAAAGTGTAAGGCTGTAGGCGACATTCTCCCTGCCATCGAGAAGGCACGTCACGAAAGCGACGAGGTGCTCATCGAGAGCGAGATGAAGGGAACAGAGATTTCCAACGGCGTATATCGTGCAATGGACGGCAACGTACAGGTGCTCCCTATCACAGAGGTTGTGCCTAAGACTGAGTTCTTCGACTACGACGCAAAATACAACGGTCAGGTAGAGGAAATCACTCCAGCCCGTCTGAGCGACGACACTACTAAGCGTGTGCAGTCACTCACAAAGGCTATCTATGAGATTCTGGGTGCCAACGGCATCATCCGTATCGACTATATTATTTCAAAGAATGCAGAGGGCGAAGATGTCATCAACATGCTGGAAATCAACACTACTCCAGGTATGACTGCCACTTCGTTCATTCCTCAGCAGGTACGCGCTGCAGGCCTTCAGATGAAGGACGTGCTCAATGCTGTAATAGCAGAGAAGCTTGCTGACTATGCAGAATAGGAGAAGTAACAAGTAATGGGCAACAGATAATAGGCTGCCGTCCGAAGCCTCGGAAGACAAAAGGAACAAAGCACCGTCTTGCTCCTTAAAGCAAAAAGCCTTAAAAGCTATGGTGCTGTTTGCCGGACTTCAGCAAACAGCAGTCGTCCATTAACAACTCATAATTGATAGTGAAGAATGAAGATTACCATGCGTGGCAACTCTTCATACTTCACCATCATTTCAAAATCTCTTTTATCATTCCTGATTATTAGAGAAGTAATCAACTAAAACGAACCTAAATCAATGTGGCAGTTTAGGGAAACAGGTGCAAATCCTGTACAGTCCCGCTGCGGTAAGCACTACGTTTACGACTCAAAGGCAGATGCCCAGACAAGTGACGTCAATATGTTGTCATCAACGAATCCACTGGATGTGTGTTTCCGGGAAGGAAGATGGCTAAAGTGCAAGTCCGAATACCTGCTGCCGCATGAACACGTTTGAAGATCCTCGTGGGTTAGGATAGTTCTGCAATCAACACAATTAACAATATTTATAAATCAAATTCAAACAAAGAAATGAAAAAGTATCTTTTTCTTGCAGCCGCTCTTTTAGCAGGCACAACTGTTTTCACATCATGTAGTGAAGATGATGA
>JAFSSN010000022.1 GCA_017450985.1 Bacteroidaceae bacterium | reverse complement strand
GTAGCATACTTCAGTCCCTTGTCATACTGTTTCAAGGCAATGTACACATCGGCAGCCTTGCCAAGACGTATAGCAAGCGTCTTGGGATGATTGAGCTGACGTTCCAGTTCAATGGCTCGCAGAATGTATTTCTCTGCAGCCCTCGGCTTCTGAGCAGAGATGTAGAGAGCAGCAAGATTATTGAGCGTGGACGACAAATTGTCCTTGTCACCCGATTCGCTGTCATACTTGTAAAGCTTGTCAGCATAGATTATGGCCTTATCGAACGAACCGAGATACTGATAACAACAGCACAGCACCGAATAGCAACTCATGAGATTCAAATCGTCATGAATCCTCTCAGCTGCCGATGCACCGAGCAGTCCGCAGCGAACAGCCTTGGCATAAAGTCCTCTATTATACAGGTCGTTGGAATAGACCATATAGAGATTGGCATCGACAAAATCCTTATCGTTACGGTTTGTAAACACCACAAGCGTGTCTGAATAATCCATATACAGACAACCATATACACTATTGGCAGCTCTAACACTACCAGTCTTTTCATAAACAGCAATTAAAGAGTCAAGTTCTGCATTACTAAGTTTTCTTTCAGCACCTACGGCAACATATGACACACAAAATTGACATAAAAATAAAAAAATAATCAGTAACGAATGCTTTATATACATTTACTTCTGGTTTAATTTTTGATTTCAGAAACAAATTTAAACAAATTAACACATACATTCAAAACTTTACAGCATTATATATACAGAAATATGGTTTCTTGACCATTATCGTTCCATTTTCATCGACAAATACACATTTCAAGCACAATCACAACCATTCAGCATACTCCACTCCATAATTTCAAACATCCATATAGGGAATTTTCCCCAAAACAAGTCGATTATAATGGCAGGTATGCAAAATGCCCCGTTTTTTGCCATTAACTTTGCATCGTCAAAAAGAAAAATGTTTCATAAAAAATTTTTACTAAAGTTATGAAGAAATCAATCATCATCTCAATTCTCGCGCTCGGAATGTTCAGTTTCTCTAATAATGCAAATGCGCAGCTAGGTTCATTCAAGAAGATTGCTAAGGAAAGCGTAAACAAAGCTAAGGACGATGCTAAGAAGCAGGCAGAAGACGCAAAGGCTCAGGCAGAGGCTAAGGCTAACGACGCAAAAGCACAAGCTGAATCACAGGTAAACGATGCCAAGACTCAGGCAGAAGCAAAGGCTAACGAGGCTAAGGGCAAGGTCGATGCTGCCAAGGCACAGGCTGAAGGCAAGCTCAACGATGCCAAGAATCAAGCAGAAGACGCTAAGGCACAGGCTGAAGCACAGTTCGATGCTGCTAAGGCACAGGCTGAAGCAAAAGCTAACGAGGCACAGAATAAGGCTAACGAAGCACAAAACAAGGCTCAGGGTCAAGTTAACAATGCCAAGGCTGCAGCTAACAAGAAAGCAAGCCTCGGAAAGTCACTTAAGAAATAATACATCACATCTAATCATTTACATCCGTCTAAAAAAGACGATTATATTATAGTACTAAATAACGTATTTAATCTTAATTCATCTATCTGTTCGTGCATCACCATAACATGGTGGTGCACGATTTATTTGTATTCACATTCAAGCTTTATTCGGAATTAAAGCCTTATGTCAATTCTTTTTACAGATTATATTGCGTATATTATGATTATTGTATAAATTTGCGTTCATAAGGAATTGAGGGAAGAATGCGAGCAAAGAGCCTTACTGCTATTCTCCATCGTTCTTTCCTCAAGACTCCAATTTCTCCAACAAATCATTACGCTAATCAGCCTTAAAGCAGATATCAGAAAGATAAGAAACATTTATTAATTATTAATCCAAAATTATCAAAAACATGCTCAACCAACCAGTAGTAAAACTCGGTATTGTTGGTGTAAGCCGTGACTGCTTCCCAGCATCTCTCACAAAGGCACGTTTGGCTGCCTTAATGGATGAAGTACGCAAAGCTGCACTTCCTGAAGTATTTGACTGTCCTGTAATCATCGAGAACGAAAACGACACAATAAAGGCTCTCGATTGGGCACGCACAAACGGCATCAACGCCGTATGTATGTTCCTCGGCAACTTCGGTCCTGAAGGTCCTACGACAATGTTCGTACAGAAATTCCAAGGCCCAGCAATGGTACTTGCTGCAAAAGAGGAAGGCAAGGCAAATCTCGCTTCCGACCGTGGCGATGCCCTCTGCGGTGTGCTCAACTTCTCATACAACGTAGGCCTGCGCCGTCTCCGCGTATATATTCCTGAATATCCTAACGTGACACCTCAGGAAGCAGTAAAAGAACTTGCCGACTTCCGTCACATTGCACGGGTCGTTATAGGCATGAAGAACCTCAAGGTCATCGGTTTCGGTCCACGTCCGTTCGACTTCCTTGCCTGCAACGCACCTATTCAGCCCCTCTATGACCTCGGAGTTGAGGTACAGGAGAACTCAGAACTCGACATGAAAGTTCAGTTCGAAAAGGTTGCAAGCCGCAAAGCCGAGATTGACGCAATCGCAAAGGACATGGAAAAGGAACTTGGCTCACGCAACACATATCCAGAAATCATCGGCAAGATGGCTCAGTTGGAGCTCGCCATCACGGATTGGTACGAGAACAACAAGGGCGCATGCAACTATGCAGTGTTTGCCAACAAGTGCTGGCCAGCATGGCAGCCTGTGTTCGAGTTCGAACCATGCTATGTAAACTCTCGCCTCACAGGTAGAGGCATTCCCGTAGCGTGTGAAGTAGATCTCTACGGAGCAGTATCTGAATACATGGCTGAGTGCGCATCAGAAATGCCTGCAACTCTTCTCGACATCAACAACTCTGTGCCTGAGGATGTAGTACCAAACGGTGCCGACCTCAAGGGAGCAAGCATGAAGAATCTCTACATGGGATTCCACTGCGGAAACACATGCTCACAGTGCATGAAGGACTGCAAAATCAAGTATCAGCTCATTCAGGCTCGTCTCATGAGTCCAGACATCACGAAGGGAACTCTCGAGGGACAGATCATGCCAAGCGCGACAACTATGTTCCGTCTTCAGTCAAATTCAGACTCAAAGCTCGTAAGCTACATTGCAGAAGGACATTTCCTCGACATCGATCCATGTTCATTCGGAGGTATCGGTATTGCAGCAATTCCAGGCTTCGCACGCTTCTACCGTCACGTTCTCGTAGGCAAGCGTTTCCCACATCACGGTGCATACGCATTCAAGAACGTAGGCAAGATTCTCTTCGAGGCACTCCATCTCCTTGGCGTGAACGATATCAACACTCCACTCCCTGCAGGCCAGCTTTACCCAGGCGAGAATCCATTTGCCATCTAACAATCGTAGATTACATACACGTCAGCCATCCGTCCGAGTACTCTCAGGCGGATGGCTTTTTCTGTTCATCATATTACAATGGCCATTTCATAACAAGTCTTTTAGGGGCTCCTTTGATATTAAATTGTGGGATTATCCCTGGGGTGAGAAAGACGAGGTCGAAGTCCTCTAAAGTAGTATTGGGAACTTATCATCACATTTTAAAAAAGGATGTGCCACAATTTGCGACACATCCCATTTCCTTTTTTATAGTCTAACGTGAAAACTACTTTCTCTTCTTTGCACCTTCTATAGTATCAGGCTTTGAGTGAGTAACATACCATCCATTCTTCAGCTGGACAGTTGTTGTACCCTTCTCTGCATTCTTGTAAGTATTCTTGTAACCAATGATGGTGATTATGTCGCCCACCTCTATACCAGCAGTTGCAATGAGGTTCTTGCGAGCATCGTTTGTTGCACCATAGCCAGGATAGCAACCATAGACGTAAAGTTCGTGCTCACCATCTGTGATATAAAGGTTACCGTAAGTAGCATTGTCAATCTTAGAAATCTTACCTGTCAGCATGTAGAACGTATCGTCTGCATCTGGACGTGTGAGGAAGTCTGCAACAGAAAGAGCCTCAACTGACTTGTGGCTTTCAAGAGTAGCAGACAACATTTCTACCGTATTCTTATACTCACCGCGCTTGCCGACAAGAGTTACGATGTCGCCGAACTTGATGCCTGTAGAAGCAAAGTCATCCAAACCGTAAACGTATGTCTCGCCTGAGAAATCCTTTACATAGAAGTTGCCATACTTGTCGCTCTTGATGGAAGTGACGATACCTGCAATACGATATTTTGCTTCGCCAACCTCAGCAGCATTGAACTCTGCCACAGTTGCATCGACGATACCACCATCCTGAGTCAAAGTCTTAGCACCAGTAGAAGAAGACTGTCCGTCACGGCTGGTAGAAAACTCTACATCAACACTACGAGCTCTACCCTCGTTGGCAGCAAAATTGAACTTGACAACTGCATAAGTATCCTTAACAGAAATTGATGTAATAGAAAGCCATGACTTTGCATTGTCTGGAATTTCCACGTTCACGCCTGTAGTTCCCTTGCAAGTAAGGTAAGCAATAAGTTCGCCACCTTCTGCACTGACACTCTTTGTGCTGAGTGAATCAAGAGTGATGAGTGACTTTGTGATATTTCCCACAACAGAAACGTCAACAAGTTCCACTGTACCGTTGTAAAGCTTCTTTGGACCCTGAATTGTTACAATATCACCAACCTCAAGACCAAGGCTGAGGAAGTTCTTTGTTGCACCATTTCTGTCGAGTGTGCCATAAATATATATTTCACCAGTCTCGTCCTTCAAATACCAGTTACCATAAGTTGTGTTTGCAATCTTTGTACAAACACCAGTAACCTTATAAGTCTTTGCTTCTGGACCAGCAATAACCTCGGCACATGTTGCCTCAGCAGAACCTGTGAAAGAAATCTGGCGTACACAAAGAATCTGTTCACGACCGCCGCAGTTGACATAGAGATTTGCCTCGCGGTTTCCGTTATAGGCATCGGCAGAGAAGACGATTGTATCAACACCAGCAGTACCCTTAATCTTAGATACCTTGAGCCATGAATACTTAACATCACCCTTGAAGTTATACACACTATCAATAGTCCATGAGTCGCGTGACTTCAAGACGATAGTGTCCGCACCACCCGTAGCAGGGATGGCAAGGATGGACTTTGACACTCGTACTACATCAAGATATGTAGCATCGTTGTCCTCGCTACAGCTTGACACTAAAGCAAGCACAACAAAAAGTATTGAATATATACAATATTTAAGTTTCATAATTGTCATTCCTTTTTTTATCAGTTGAACATGTATCTAATACCGATTGCAGCATACCAGCACTGACCGATGGTTGTAGAAGGTACGAACGTCTTAGTGTTTCCGTTGATTGACTGAGGAGTTGAGAACAGAGCATAGCCATCTTTGTCAAGACCCTCATACTTGAGAACACGTGCCTCCTGACCGATTTCTGGGTTAAGATACTTCATCGCACCCCACTTTGAATTGAAGAAGTTGAGAACGTTCTTCATGTCGAAGCTCAACTGGAGAGTGTGCTTCTCCTTGCCTGTATGGAAAGTGAAATCATGCTTGTAAGCAAAGTCAACACGGTGTACCCATGGGCTGTAAAGGCTGTAAGCCTCTGCATACTCACCCTGGTGCTTGCTGAGATAGTCATTAGCATGAACATAAGCCATGAAACGCTGCTTGTCATCTTCACTATAGAAACGGAACTGTTCCTTTGCAACCTCATCATCTGTAGGGATGTAGAGAGCGTCATAGTTGTAGCCGTCACCGTTCATATCGTTCTGAAGCATGTAAGAGTAATTGTAGCCACCGCGCCAAGTCTCATAGATGAAGTTGTAGTGGTTACCGCTCTTGTCGTGCAATCCGAGAGAAACGAGGAAACGGTCTGGGGTGAGGTTAGAAGCATTGTGGAGACGTATGTTGTTTGGTCCCTCAACAGTTGAGATGTAAGTGAATGCAGACTCAGCATTTGAACCTGGCATACTTGTAATCTCCTTAGTAACCTGATGAGTGTATGCAGCATATACATCCATCCACTCGAATGGCTTAGCGTCAACAGAGAGGGAAGCAGACCATGCATAGCCCTTGCTTGTGTTTGAAAGCATGAAAGCCTTAGTGTTTGTTCTGAAGCCCTCTGGATAGAGTGCACGGTTGTCAACACCGTTGCAACGAGTGAAACCTCCTACTGAAGGAATACTCCAGTCGATGATAGTAGCAGCATTGATAGTCTTGTTGAAGATACCCTCAGCACTTACAGTGAGTGGGAAGTCAACTGGTACAGCATAGTCAACTGCCAATGATGTCTTCCATACCTGTGGCATCTTGAAGTCAGGATCAACAGCTGAGATAGAAGAAGGAACTGTTCCTGCATCAGGAGTGATGCTGTAAGGAAGCTTAGTTCCGTCCAGACGGCTGAATGTAGAAGTTGGGTCTGTGAGGAACTTGCGAAGCTCTACTGATGAAAGCACACCTCCTGCAAACTGGCTCATGTTAGTGTTCTTAGAGTTGAGCTGTGCCTGATACTGAATCATACCGCTGTTTGTAGGCATGTTTGTGAAGAACACGAGTGGCAGACGACCTGAGAAGAGTCCAGAACCTCCACGAACACGAAGTGAACGGTCACCGAACACGTCGTAGTTGAAACCAACACGTGGTGAAATCATAATCTCAGAGTTAGGCCACTTGCATGTGTCGATGTGACGCTCACCGTCAGCAAACTGATATCTGAGTGCTGCGATAGCATTGTTTGTCATAAGGTCATCGTTGTTGAAGAACAATCCCTCAAGACGGAGACCGTATGTAAGCTTCAAGTTGTCGTTAACGTTCCACTCGTCCTGAGCATATACTCCAGCCTTGTTGAACTGAACGCGTGAAGCAGGATCAGTCTTTCCGTCATATCCGTATGTAAGACAAACGATTTCTGGTTCATACTTTTTCATGAAATCTTCGTATGAACGATAGCGATAATATCCTGTACCGTTACGCATATATTGGTTGTCAGCCATCTGATGCTCAAATGTCAAACCAGCCATAATCTTATGATTGTCGAGATAGTATGTAGCATCATCCTTGATGTTCCAAACTGTGTTGTGAACGGCATTGTTATAAGTAAAGAGCTCATAACCGAGACACATATAGTTGTTACCTTCATCATCAAGAATGTCAATAAATGGGAACTCACTTGAATTTGTGTCGCGAACATCGTCAAGCTTTGAGAATGTAGCGAGGAACTGGTTTGAGAGATTATCTGTCAAACGGCTGTTCAAGTCGAAAGAGAATGAATGGACGAGGTTGTCCATAGCATAGAGTGAGTTAGCAAAAGTCATGGAATTCTGTGATGTACGTGCATAAGCAGATGTTGTACCGCCATCCATGGATGTTGCACTTGGAACTGCCCAGTATCTGTTTTTCGTATAGTTGTAACGCAAAGCAAGGTGATGCTTGTCTGTTATGTTCCAGTCAATACGAGCAAGAATCTTTCTGTTGCTTTCGTCAGCAGGGAAATCTGTATATGAACCAGTTTCGTAACCATATTCCTTACGTACGAAGTCAGAAACATTTTTCAGGTCCTCAAGAGTCGTCTTTGAAATGTATTTTGTTTCGTCAGCATTGCCGTCAGTAGAACCTCTCCAGCGGTTAACGACTGTAGGAATCTTTGATGTTTCATAGTTGACAAAGAAGAAAAGCTTATCCTTCAAGATAGGACCGCCGAGTGTCATACCGTATGTTGTCTTGCGGTCTGTCTCGCGAGCACCGGCAATCTGTGTGCCGTTGATGGCGTCACCTCTCATCTGCTCGTTCTGATGATATACGTAGGCAGAACCCTTGAATGTGTTAGTACCTGACTTTGTGATTGCATTCACGCCACCACCTACGAAGTTTGTCTGACGTACATCAAATGGAGAGATTACCACCTGTATTTCCTCGATTGCGTCAAGAGATATTGGGTTGCCACCGCCTGGAAGCTTTGAACTCAAACCGAAGTTGTTGTTGAAGTTCGCACCGTCCACAGTGAAGTTTGCAGTACGACCGTCAGTTCCCTGGAAGCTCATTCCGTTACCTCCGTATGGAGAGAGACGTGTGATGTCGGTGATGCTTCGGCTCACAGTTGGCATGTTGATGATTTGCTGGTTGGAGATGTTGGTTGTTGCACCTGTCTTCTCCACAGGGAACTTGCTGTTAGAGCCCATCACGAACACACTTCCGAGCTGCTGTACGTTCTCCTTCATTGAAGTGTTGAGTCGGTAAGTTTCACCAAGTTCGAGATTGATACCTTCAACTACCTTTGTTTCAAAACCGATGTAGGTAATAGTGACCTTGTAAGGTCCGCCGACACGCATACCATGAATGGCAAACGCTCCCTTAGAGTTAGTGGCAGCATGATAGCGAGTACCAGAAGGTACGTGAAGTGCTTCAACATGCGCACCAATTACGTCTTCGTTGTCGGCTGTAATTCTACCACTGAGCCCAGAGGTAGTCACCTGTGCCACTGCCGACGATACGACAAGCATCATCAAGGCAATGAGCAAACACAATTTCTTAAACATAGTTTTACTAAAAATTAGATTAAATAATTAAATACAGTATATTTACATACACCACTATAATGTTGTTTTAATTTCTTTTCGGCTTACAAATTTAACACTTATTAAGTTTACGACCATCGTCAAATACAAAAATGTATATCTGCGACACGCAATTAACATTCAAACGGCTTTCCCGAACAACAAACCGCGCATATCGAGTACAACGCATTCCCAAAAACATTCATCCGCCAGACACGCACATGCATGTCTGACGGATGACTATTCTATATATAGGTATAAGAACACATGAAGCTACACAGCGTAGCAAAGACACGATGCCACATAGCCCCGCGAACGCCCAAGCACATGTTGCCTGTGCTTACATTCACTCGTCTTTCCACTTCTATAATCTTCATATCTGTTCTTTTCACCACTCTACTCTACCTTACAATAACATATACATTATCAGAAACCGTTGGCTTTCTTTTCGCGAATGCCAGAAGCCTCGATGACATTGATGATGTAGTCGCCAAGTTTCTCACACTCAGAAATGATATCCATATAGAACACGCCAATCTGATAGTCGTACAACTTGTTGCTCACGTCGATGATGTTCTGTTCCTTCAACTGTGAACGATAGTTGTTAATCTCATGCTCCGTATTGTAGTTCTTGTTGAGATCCACATAACGATGCTCACCATGCTCAATGACAACAGCCATCTGACTGAGTGCCTCCTCCGTGAGCGACATCATGTTGTGGATATGCTCATACTGCTTCTCTGTAAAGTCCTCTTTTGAGTTCTTGCGCTTGCGGCTCATAGTACGTGCAAGATTGTAGCAGCTGTCACCGATACTCTCAAGTTCGTCACACACACGCATCATGTGCTGTATCTCCTGCTTGCTCTCAACAGACAGACGTCCTTCGCTCACCTTAGAAAGATAAGCACATATCTCAACCTCAAGATTGTCGGTAATACTCTCATATTTCTCTATTCGTGAGAACAGCTTGTTAAACTCGTCACCCTTCTTTGTATGAAGCAACTGCTGAGTCATGGCATACATCTTCACACAACGCTCCACGAATACGTTAATCTCCTTCTTAGCCTCAAGGATAGAAAGCTCGGCTGTGGACAAGACACCTCCACCGATAAACTTGAGACGTGTACTCTCGTCCTCGTCTGAACCTTCACGCGGCTTGACAATTAAGCAGACAAGTCTTTCCATAGGCTTCACCAACCATATAAGAATAAGCACGTTACAGAGGTTAAACGACGTATGGAAGGTAGCAAGTATGGCACTCAACGCCGTAGGACTAACCTCACCCTTCACCTCGCCTGGAGTGAAAGGAACATTCCAGATATCACATATAGCCCCTACGAAAAACTTGAACACACACAGTACCCACACCACTCCGAAGAGGTTGAACACCAAGTGTGCCATAGCAGCACGGCGTGCCTGAGTGCTTGCCGACATGGCAACGACGTTCGACGTAATGGTTGTTCCTATGTTTTCGCCCATGACGAGCGCAATACCCATATCTATCGGCATCACTCCAGTAGAACAGAGCGTCATTGTGATTGCCATGATGGCAGCCGAACTCTGTACGGCACATGTCAGCAATCCGCCTATCAGCAGGAACAGAAAGTAACTGCCGTAGCCCCAGTGGCATGTAGCAGAGAAGAATCCCATGATGCTGTCGTTGCCTGCAAGATTCATGTCAACAGCGTTAGTCTTCAAGGTCGTCAAACCAAGAAGCATAAATGCCAGACCGATAATAAATTCTCCGAAGTTTGTGTTTTTCTTCGTATATATAAGAATAATAGCCACTATAATGGCAGCATATACAATGCCAAGCATGTTGAAACTGCTTCCGCCCAAGACCATAATCCAAGCCGTGGCGGTGGTACCGATATTGGCACCCATGATAACCGATATAGCCTGTGCCAGTGTGAGCAATCCTGCGCTAACGAAACTTACAGTCATCACCGTCGTTGCTGTTGACGACTGTATGGCTGCGGTTATCATCGCTCCTGTCAAGACGCCAGTAACTCTGTTGGTAGTCATGGTGCCCAAAACTTTACGCAATGTGCTACCTGCCATCTTCTGTAAGCCTTCACTCATCACCTTCATGCCATACATGAGAAGTGCGACCGATCCTACGAGCGTAAGAATGTGAATGGCGTCAATCTGTGATTCATTCATATAAAAAGTAGTTTGTAAGTATCCTATCCTAATCTTTTTGTTCCCTCTTTAATTCTTCCCTTCCGGCAACCTTATAACTTGCCATCTACACATAGGGAACCATTCATCCATGCTTAACGGATGCAAAAATAATAAAAGTTCAGAAAAGTGAGAACGACACAGCATTTTTTTGCATCATCACACAGAAATAAAATGTTTTTCAAGCTTGCAACACCGGTATTTTTTAATCTAAAGAGGGATTTTATGAATGAAGAATGAAGAGCGAGGGAATGAAGAATGAAGAATCGCCTGCGGCGAAGTGAAGAGTGAAAAGTCGCCAAAGACGGAGTGAAGAGTGAAGAGTGAAGAG
>JAFSSN010000189.1 GCA_017450985.1 Bacteroidaceae bacterium | reverse complement strand
AGGACGATACTATTTCGCTTAAAACGCATCCGTAAACAGTCAAACGTCCGTTTTACTCCATGGAGCGTAGCGGAATTAACTCCGCTTAACTCCTTTTTTACTCCAAGCAAGTAAAGCGTTAGCGATACTTGCGAAAGTTGAGTTATCTTACCCATTGTTCTGGATTAAGTCTTGTCCTCTCCTTGCGCATTTGGAATTGAAGGATGTAGCGTCCTTCGGTGTCGGCACCGATGGTTCCGAGTGTTTCGCGTGTCTTTACCTTCTGGCCGCGGCGCACATTGACAGACGACAGTCCTGAATATACAGTAATGTATGAGCCGTGGCGAAGCATAACGATGTAGCGTCCGCTGTACTGGAACACAGAACTTACTTCACCGTCGAATACCGCGCGTGCGCAACTGCCTTCCTGACCTCGAATGTCGATACCCTTGTTTTCGAGCGTAACGTTTCTGAGACCTGCCACCGTGTATGTACCGTAGTGACCAACTACTGAGTATGAACCGGTTATAGGCATAGGCAGACGTCCCTTGTTGTTGGCAAAGTTGCCGCTCAACTTATAGTCGTCGCTGCTTGCCTTCCATGCTTCCATCTTCTTGCGCTCGATGGTCTCCTCTTCCTCGGCAGCCTTTACTTCGGCATCGGCCTTGGCGAGTGCCTCCTTAGCTGCGGCCTTCTCCTTGGCTGTCTTGGCGTTGAGCTTAGCTTTCTCAGCCTCGGCCTTGGCAGCCTTGGCAGCAGCAAGTTTGCGAGCCTTTTCCTTTGCCGCCTCTTCGGCCTTGCGGTTGCGCTCAGCCTCTGCCTTGCGTGCAGCCTCGAGTTCTATCTGTATTATGCGGTCAATCTCAGCGTCGAGAGCCTTCTCTTTCTTCTGATATTCTGTGATTTGCTTTTGTACACCTGTGAGGTTTTTGTTGAGGAATGACACCTTTGTCTCGCATGATGACTTCATGTTCTGCAGAAGTCGTTCGCTGTTGCGAAGGTTTGCTAAGTTCTTCTCAACCTTAGTCTTAGCCTCCAATACGCTGTTTTGAGTAACAGTCACTTCGTTCTGCTTTTCCTTCAACAGTTCGCCTTGAGCCTTCTGGTATATAGAATATTCGCGAAGATAGCGCATACGTCTCATCATCTGTGAGAAATTGTCGGCAGAGAAGATGAACATCATCTTTTCCTGAATGGAGCGGTTGCGACGCATGCGTACCACGGCCTTAGCAAAGCGTTTCTTCTTCAGTTCCAAGTCTTTCTCCAGTCTCTCCAACTCCACGTTGAGTGAGTCGATGGTGTCGTTGAGTGCCTTGACTTCAGTGTTGAGGCTGTCGATGGCAACCTTCTGACGACCAATCTTGTTGTCGAGAATGAGCACGCTGTCAAGGTTTGACTTGATGGACTTGTTCAGTTCGGCAGCCTTTTGTGCAGCCAGCTTGCGCTGACGTTCCAACTCTGCCTTTTCCTTTTGCAGACGCGCCTTGTCGTTTTTAGCGTTCTTACTTACAGTCTTGGAAGTCGTTTGCTTCTTAGGTGCAGGCTTCTTTGTCTGTGCCGTTGCCGGTAGAAGTAGCAGACTTGCCAAAATAAATATAAAGCAGCTTTTCTTCATTAGCTCTAACTATATTTTGTAGGGTGAATCAGCTTTTCCGTTTCTTGTTATTCCTCTGCGCTCACCATTGACTTGAACAACGCCAATGCTGACATGCGCTCATATTTTGCCGACACCTTAGTGTGGGCATTCCAGTCGCTGTCGCTTCCTATGCGGCTTTGCTTAAGACTAAGTGTAACGGGAGTCTTTAACGGAATAGTGTATGTTATTGTACCTGAATTGCCGGCTTTGTTTGCCTCGTCCCAGAAGAGTTGCTGCACGGCATCGAAAGTAATGTTTTTTCCAGCCATGAGCGACAGCGTCTCGTATGATTCCTGCATGTAGCGCTTGTTCACTCTGTCGATGACAAGAACGGAGTCGGGCGAAATCTCCATGCGTCCCACTTCCATCACGCCGAGAACAGGGTCAACGAGGGTAATCTGTATCACGTCGTCCTTGCGCATCTTGAGTGAGCCGTTTGTTGAAATGTCCTTGTCGCCCACCTTCACCTTAACGCTTACCTTGGCGGTGTAGTTGGTGCCGTATGCCCATTTCTTTGTTTTCTTCTCAGTCGCTTTGCTTTCTGTCTTTTTGCTCTCTGTCTTTTTCTGCTCGGTAGGGAGAGTCTCCACCTTCTTGGTTGTCTCATCGACAGTAGCATCCGTCGCTTTCTTGCTTGAATGGCATGAAGTGACGGTCATGACTGTAGCAAGTATCATCATCAAGCTCCACGCGCGGGTCATGCTTGTGCCGCGCCATGCTTTAGCCATGCAAAATATGCTGTTGTTCATATCTTTCATTTATATTTTTCTCCTCTTTATCTTGCGCTCCAGAGCCTTGAGGTCGTCGTTGTTGCCCAGTTCGAGAGCCTTGTTCCAATAGGTCATTGCCGTCTCCCGGTCGCCACATTTATAGTATATGTCGCCCGCATGCTCTATGATTGTAGAACTTGACGCGTCGATGCTGTCACCGAGCAGTTCTATGGCATGTGAGATGTATGTCTGTGCAGTCTTGTATTTCTTCTGCTGGAACAGAATCCATGCGTAGGTGTCAATGTTTGTAGGATTGTTTGGGTCAAGTTCGTTTGAACGCTTGCTCATTATCTCAGCCTTCTCCAAGTTCTTCTTTTCTAATGAGAGATAGTAGGCGTAGTTGTTGAGCACGTATGGGTCGTCAGGACGGTAAATGAGACATGAGTCGTATTCCATGTAAGCCTTCTCGACCTGACCCAGTTGATGATAGATATCGCCAGACAAGGTGTGCAGTCTCACGATGAGTTCGAGAGTGGTTTCCTTATCCGTATGTTTCAGACCGTTTTGGAATGTCTCCAAAGCGGCATTAAAATTGTTTTGCTGGTAGTATGTGACGCCGAGATAGAAATAATATACGGCGTCGTTAGCTCCGTAGTCGCAGGCAGCCTTGCACAAAGAGTATATGCTTGCCGTGTCGTTCTCTTCGATGGCGTATGCAAGCATCTGGTTACGTGCTATCTCGCTCTCTGGCTCAATCTCCAACATCTGACTGAGCACAGGCTTGAGGCGTTCCTTCGACATCTTTGCTGAAGCCATGTAGCGTGCGCATAGCTCATGCATGGCGACATCCTCTTGCGGCAAGGCGAGAATCTTGTCGAACATGTTGAGCATCATCGTGGAGTCACCGCCGGGCTGTAAGTTCTCGTACACCAGTCCGCCCACGAGTTGCAGGCGCACTTTGCGGTCGAGCTTAGGATTGGTGACAAGCCTGAAAAGATAATCTTGGTACAATGAGTCGTTGCCTACTTTCTGATAATAGTTTGAGAATGAAAGCAACATATTTATATCGGTAGAGTCTTTTGCCTCTACCGAACGGTAAATCTCCAAAGCTTTCTTGCGGTTCTCCTCTGTATCGCGGTCGAAATAGAGGTCACCGATAAGAGTCTGATATTTCAAGTCGTTAGGATATTCCTTGGCAAGGTCTGCCATCTCTTTGAAGGCACTTTCGTCATCCTTCATCTGCACGTATGTCCTGAACTTCTCGATGCTCAACTGCTCCGACTTGCCTTCCTTTACCTCCAACTTGTTGAGAGCCTTGATGAGGTTAGGGTAGTCCTGCTTTGAGATGTATGTTTCAATGAGCATGTTCAGAATGTCGGTCTGGTCGGAGAACTTCACCGACATGGTTTCCAATAACTTCTGTGCTTCGTCCATCTTGCCCATCTTGTAGTAGTACCTTACAAGCAGGTGGTTGTACCAGTAGTTGTCGGGATAGAGTTCCACGGCTTCTTTGAGATTCTTTACAGCCATGCTGTCGGCAAGGAGGAAAGCCAGGTTGAAACGAGCGGTGCCTGACTTAGGATTAAGCTTCAGGCAATACTTGTATATTTCGTAGGAAGCAGCCATACTCTCCATGCTGTTGTTCTTGTCCTGACGGCGAGCCTCCATGAGTATGTAATCGCATTTAGCCTTTGTGTAGTCATCCACCTCGTTTGCGGTGGCTTTAGTCTGACCGTATGCGGTGAGTGCAGAGACACACACCATGGCTACTGCAATAACAGTTCGTAAAATCATAATGCTAAATTCTTTGTTCTGTGATGAATAACTTACACTCCTGTGTGTCCGAAACCACCGGCTCCGCGTTCTGTGTCGTCAAGTTCTTCCACTTCCACAATCTCTGGCTGCTCGTGACGTGCAATGACCATCTGTGCTATGCGCTCGCCGTCGTTGATGACGAAAGGCTCATTCGAAAGGTTGATGAGTATGACGCACACTTCGCCGCGATAGTCGGCATCCACCGTACCCGGTGAATTGAGAACCGTTATCCCCTTCTTTATTGCCAGTCCTGAACGTGGACGTACCTGTGCCTCGTAGCCTTGTGGCAGAGCCATGAACAGTCCTGTAGGTACGAGACGACGTTCCATAGGAGCAAGAGTGATGGGCTCGTCGAGGTTAGCCCTCAGGTCCATGCCTGCGCTCTGTGGAGTGGCATACTCAGGCAGCGCATGGTGCGACTTGTTGATTATCTGTATCTTCATATTTGCTTTTGTCTGTGAAAAATGAAAGAAAGCCGTACTTTCTTAGATGATAGGAATTGTTTCTCCGTTAATCTTTCGGAATAGTTCGAGAGCATACACGTCGGTCATGCCTGACACAAAGTCGAGGACGGCCATGATGCGCGTGTAGGTGTCGTCGGCAAGCACGTCGTACTGTTGGCTCACGCGGTTGAGAAGTAGTTGTGAGTATGCTCTGTCAGGGTGCATCGCTGCATCGGTGAAAAGCTCGATGAGCGTGCGTATAATCTTGTAACCGGCCAACTCTATGTCAACCACGTCCTTGCTGTGGTATATCTTAGCGTATGACACCTCCTCACACTTCTTGTATGCTTCGCGTATGTAGGGAGCGGCATGGTCGATGAGTGAGCCGTGGAATGTGCCGTTGAGAATGTCCTCTTCGTTTTCCACGAACACACGTACACATTCATGTTCCAATGCGCCTATGGCACATGAGGGGAAGTACACAATCTGTTCGTTAACATCTTCCACTTCGCCGTATTCCGATATCATCTCCTCGTGCTTCTCTTCTGGTACGAAAGCCAGCAGCAGGTTCTTTGTTTCTTCTGTGGTGAGAATCTTGAGCTTATGGGCATCCTCGATGTCCATCACCTCATAGCAGATGTCGTCGGCTGCCTCTACAAGGTACACCAGCGGGTGGCGTACCCCCTCAGTCAGTCCGAGCTCATCGGCTATCTTACGATATATTTCAACTTCATCCTGAAAGAAGCCGAACTTCTGCTTCGTAGCCTTGCTTGACGGGAACGGGTATTTGATTATTGACGCAAGGGTGGAGTAGGTAAGCACGAAACCGCCTTCGCGTCTGCCCTTGAAGCGGTGTGTCAGCAGGCGGAAAGCATTAGCGTTACCGTCGAAGTGGGTTATGTCGGCCCACTCGTCGCGTGTAAGCATGCTCTTGTATTCCAGTCCCGGACCTTCGCTGAAGAATGTCGCTATGGCGCGTTCGCCCGAATGACCGAACGGCGGATTGCCGAGGTCGTGTGCCAGACATGCAGCCTGTACTATGTCGCCAATCTCGCCCAGGTGAGTGTTGCTCAGTTCCGGGTGTCGCTCCAGCAGACGGCGTGCAGAGTCGTCGCCCAATGAGCGTCCCACACTTGCCACTTCGAGCGAGTGTGTCAGACGGTTATGCACGAAAATGCGCCCCGGAAGGGGGAATACCTGTGTCTTGTTTTGAAGTCTGCGAAATGGCGGGGAGAAAATCAGACGGTCGTAGTCGCGCTTGAACTCCGTGCGCTCCTCCATCCGCTTGTGGTGCTTGTGCTCCTGACCTAAACGCTTGTTTGATAATAGCTGTTCCCAGTTCATACAAATGAATATTTTTGCAAAAATACGATTTTTATTTGACGTGTGACACCTTACTTTAAATAAAAACACATTGTTAATAAACTAATACGCTTACTTTTCGTCTTATATGCAGAAATGTCACTTACTCCGCTTTTTGCAGCGGTGGTTTTGTAGTGTGGGGGCGAAAATCAAAAAGGTCCCCTGACATCTCTGTCAGAAGACCTTTTTAGAAGGATGCAAATTCATGATGTTAAAAGACGAACATAATATATATCATGGAAGAACGAACTTGAATTTAGAAGAATTTTGATGAACAAGAAAAACCAATATTTAATAAACTTTATCTTTTAAGAAAAGGACTTTGAACATTTTATAAAAAATGGAAAGAACAAACTAAAAATATATTGAACAAGAATATTTATCAAAATCAAATTGTCTTTGTCTCAGGTGATGTCTTTATCTCCTTTCGACGTTGCAAAGTTATAATGTTTTCCCGAACTGCAATGTCTCAATTATATGGTGTGTGTCTCCATTTTTGACGTAAGATGTGAATTGAGACATACCTGTGTTTTTCAAGACGCAAGAATGCTTTCATTTTAAAAGCTTTGCACTCAAAATACAACAAATACAACTGTTTGATATGCCATTATAGTACAAGTGTTTTTGTAGCCATAGTGAAACACATGCTGCGAAATTCTCTCTGTGAGCCTATTGAAACTCTCTTCGAGCGTCTTTTAGAAGGACGAAAAACTTAATTGGGGTAGGGAAATAATTGCAAACGGACAATTATGAAGCCATGATGGAAGAATGAATAGGCCATAAAGGAGTAACGAAGGAATGACGAAGGAATGATGATTGAGCCATGAAAAAAACATGAAAAAACGATGAAGAGGCTATGAAGAAACCGTGACGAGACAATGAGGGGACAATCATGGAATGATGACTATACGATGAATAGACCATGAATGAACATAGGAGGGAGAATGAAAGGATTGTATAATGACATCATAGAAGTCTTTGTAATGAAATGATAACACCGGCTTTATGTTAGCTTTGGCTCTAAAAAGACACTCTTCTGTTAGCCAGATTATTTTTTGCAACTGGAAAAATATTTTCGCTTGCGCAATTTTGGTCAATACAATAGAAATAAGCTTCAAAAAGTATTCGGGAATAGACGAGTAATTGTGTGGTATGATAGTGCAATATTGTCCTGCTTATGGTATAAAAACGCCATATCTGTATGATAAATGTCAATAAGTGACGGCAGATGCGTAAAAAAATGATAGTGGATGTTCGGATGATGATAGAAAAGTGTTACATTTGCATCAGCTTTTTAGGATAACGCTACATCTTAGAAAGTGTTTTGTTCATTTTTAATATTCATTCATTGGGACTTTTCGGTGATGAATCATAGAGAGGTCTATCATTTTCAAGTTACTGGGGTCTCTTTCTGGATTTCCTTCGGGGATGAAAGAAAGAGATATTTTTTTGTCCGCAGCCTCGTGCGTGGTTAGTCTGTGAGCTTCGTGTGTGGGCTGGGAGGTGTTATTGCCATGCAAAGATATATTCATTGTGCAATACTCAATTATTGGTAACATGAATAATTTTTTATAATTGTAGCCACAATTTAATACCTAAAATTTGGTATCTGTCACAAACTTTTATATCTTTGCACCATAAGACAGAGAAAAAGGAAAAAATTATACGCTAACGATTATTTAAAAAAAGAAACGATTATGGCTTACGTAATTAGTGACGATTGTGTAATGTGCGGAACATGCGCAGGTGAGTGTCCAGCAGGTGCTATCTCTGAAGGTGATGGCAAGTATGTTATCGATGTTGACACTTGTGTTGACTGTGGTACTTGCGCTGATGCTTGTCCAGCAGGTGCAATCAATCCAGGTGCATAATTAATTACACAACTGGCAATGAGTAAAGAGGGCGTGCTATATAGCATGCCTTTTTTCGTGCGCCAACATATCCTTGTTAGTGTATTGACCTATCCTTGCTTATATGTTGACCTATCCTTTTTTGCATGCCGACATATATTTATATGTATATTGACTCAGCTTTCGCAAGTATCGCTAACGCTTTACTTGCTTGGAGTAAAAAAGGAGTTAAGCGGAGTTAATTCCGCTACGCTCCATGGAGTAAAACGGACGTTTGACTGTTTACTGATGCGTTTTAAGTGAAAGAGTATCGTCCAGAGCGAAGCGGTTACTCCTTTTTACTTCACGAAGTTAACTCCAGTTTACTACTTGCGAAACTTCAGTATATTGACATTTCAAAATTCGTGCGCTAATATATCAATGTTTTTGCGCCCGCACATCGGTACTTGATGCGGTAGCTCGTGCTTAATGCGTTGTAACTGAGACGGAAAGTGAAAAAAATATTTCCGTGTTTTGTACCATAGTTCCTTGCGACGAAGATGTGTTGATGCGAAGCCGATAAATACAGCCCCTCTTCCGTTTCCCTTGTATGGGAAAGATGGGAGAGGGGCCTCTCATTGGTGGATTATAAACTTTTTTTACTCATTCTCAAAATAGAGCCGCCTCTTTGCGTGAACTACTTCAATTCTGTTATTGAATGAAATCAATTCATTCTCTTAAAAGAGCCAGCTCTTACTGTTGATAGGTTCTATTCCTATTATAAATGAATTCCATTCCTATTACAAACGAACTCCATTTTTAATATAAACAGACACTATTCCAGATATGAACAGCTACTGTTCATACGCCAGTATCTTGTGAGCAGATGTTATTTCACAATAATCTTGCGTGTAGAACCGTCGCTCATGCGCGCGATGTTTATTCCGCGCTGAGGAGAAGTGAGCGGCTTGCCGTCGAGCGAGTAGAAAGATATAGCCACAGCCTCGTTGCTGCTCATGGCATCTATGCCCGTGGCATCATCGGCAAGAGCTGAACGAACATTCGCATTGGCAGACGAGTTAGAATAATACTCCAGTGTCCAGTTGTCGAAGATAGTCCAGTCACCGCTTATTGTCGTTGACTTCTTCAGACCGATGGTTAGCGTGCCGTCTGTGCCGACAACAGCGTTAATCGAGTTGTTGTACTTTCCGGCAGCAAAGTAGATGCTTGCAGCCTGCATGTTGTTAGGAATATACAAACCGCTGCCCACACTTGACTCGCTGCCTCCGAGCTTCGTCGATGAAGCCTCGCTGCTTGCACGCTTCAGCGCAACGGTGTTAGTTGTGCCGTCGCCCGTAGCATACAGGAGTGCGTGGTTGTAAGAGGCATCGTCCTTCGTCGAGTAGTCGCTGCTTGCAAGACCCGCGCGGTAGAAAGCCTGTACGCTCACTTTATATTCGCCTGCAGGAAGTCCCGTGATTGTCTGATAGTAGTCGTAGTTTTTGTTGTAGTGCTCGGCACAAGTGTACGATGCTGCTGTCAGCGAAGTACCGCTCCAACCCGTATTGTTGTTGCTTGCGTAGCTTGGATTAGTAATACTTGCCGTGTAATCTACCGTCTCAGCCTCAGCATAATACTCGAGCGTCCAGTTGTCGAAGATAGTCCAATCGCCGTTGATTGTCGTATTCTTCTTCAAGCCTATGGTGAGCGTGCCGTCTGTGCCTACTGTGACATCTACGTAGTTATGGTATTTGTCAGCGGCAAAGTAATAGCTTGCAGCCTGCATGTTGTTAGGAATATACAGTCCGCTGCCCACGCTTGACTCGCTGCCTCCGAGCTTCGTCGATGAAGCCTCGCTGCTTGCACGCTTCAGCGCAACGGAGTTCGTCGTGCCGTCGCCCGTAGCATACAGAAGTGCATGGCTGTAGGCTGCATCGTCCTTCGTCGAGTAGTCGCTGCTTGCAAATCCGGCGCGGTAGAAAGCCTGTACGCCAACGCGATACCTTCCTGCAGGAAGTCCCGTGATAGTCTGATAGTAGTCGAAAGTCTTGTTGTAGTGCTCGGCACAAGTGTATGAGGCAGCAGTCAGCGAAGTGCCGCTCCAGCCCGTATTGTTGTTGCTTGCATAGCTTGGGTTCGTTATATTCTCCGTGCAGTCAGTCAGCACGGCATCTGATGCTGTGCCGTTGTCCTTCTTCAGAGTCACGTAGTCGAAGCACAGGAACGGACTTCCGGTCGAAGTAGTGTTTGGAGACACGTATCCTACTGACAGCGTGACAGTCTTGCTCTCGCTGAGAGAGAAGTATATGTCCTCAGTCCTCCATTTCTCGGCAGGAATAGTGTTGAGCGAACCGTAAGTAGCCGTGCCGTCAATTATTACACCCGT
>JAFSSN010000188.1 GCA_017450985.1 Bacteroidaceae bacterium | reverse complement strand
GCAAGAGGGTGCATCTGCAGATGCACCCTCTTGCTATTTATATTGTTTCCTAATGATTACAGGTCCTTACCTATGTCACGACGGAAATACTTCTTTTCAAACTGTATCTTTGCAGCCTCGGTGAACGACTTTGTAAGAGCCTCATCCTTGGTTGAACCGTATGAGCTGACTGCTATGACACGACCACCTGCTGTGACAACCTTGCCATCCTTCAGGGCTGTTCCTGCATGGAACACTACGGAACCATCTACATTCTCAATACCAGTTATCTCATAACCCTTGTCATAAGCCTGTGGATAGCCTCCGCTGACCATCATGACACATACAACGTTACGAGGGTCGAACTCTACAGTCTTGGCATCGAGGTTGCCATTAGCCACACCCTCAAAGAGTTCAACAATGTCGGACTTGAGACGTAGCATTACAGACTCTGTTTCCGGGTCACCCATACGAACATTGTACTCTATCGTCATTGGGTCGCCAGCCTTTGCACAGCTGTAGTCTCGGTCAACCTTGATGAGTCCGAAGAAGATGAAACCTTTATAGTCGATACCGTCGGCAGCAAGTCCTTCTACTGTAGGACGTATGATGCGGTCCTCGACCTTCTTCATCCATTCTGCATCGGCAAACGGTACTGGAGAAACAGAACCCATACCACCAGTATTGAGACCTGTGTCACCCTCGCCGATACGCTTGTAGTCCTTCGCCTCTGGAAGTATCTTGTAGTTCTTGCCGTCGGTAAGAACAAACACCGAACATTCAATACCACTGAGGAACTCCTCGATGACGACTGTAGCGCTGGCATTGCCGAACATTCCGCCGAGCATGTCGCGGAACTCCTTCTTGGCTTCCTCAAGCGTAGGTACGATGAGCACGCCCTTTCCTGCACAGAGGCCGTCGGCCTTCAACACGTATGGAGGCTGGAGTGTCTCGAGGAAACGAATACCCTCTTCAATGTTTGTACCGTTGAAAGAACGATAGGCAGCAGTAGGAATGTTGTGACGCATCATGAAGCTCTTGGCAAAATCTTTAGAGCCTTCAAGGACAGCGCCCTGCTTAGAAGGTCCGATAACAGGAATACGTGCGAGCGAGGCATCGTTCTTGAAGAAGTCGTACACTCCCTTGACCAGCGGGTCTTCAGGACCGACGACGACCATGTCGATAGCGTTGTCAAGAACAAAGGACTTTATGCCCTCAAAGTCATCAGCTTTCAAATTAACGTTCTCACCCACTTCGCGTGTACCGGCATTACCGGGTGCGATAAAGAGTTTTTCCACTTTCGGGCTTTGCGCAATTTTCCAAGCCAGGGCATGCTCACGGCCGCCACTTCCAAGCAATAATAATCTCATATTTGTCGTATTTGTCGTAAGTATTTTAACTAAATTTAAGTGCAAAAATAAAATAAATTCTTCATTATACATTCTTCATCTTTCATTTTTCATATCTTTGCAAGTGATTTTTGTCCAATGCCAAAACAGCATACGACAAAACAGCTGTGGACGAAATCGAAAGTAACATTACAGTAATCTAACAACAAGCATCATTCATTGTGACCATATCATACAAAAACGGAGAAATGGCTCTCAGAGGACGCATAGAGGTTATCTGCGGTTCCATGTTCTCCGGAAAGACAGAAGAATTGATAAGAAGACTCAAGCGAGCAAAGTTTGCCCATCAGGATGTAGAGATATTCAAACCAGCCATTGACACTCGCTATTCAGACGAAGATGTCGTGACACACGAGGGTAATTCCATACAATCAACACCAGTAGAGAACTCAGCCAGCATTCTGCTGTTGGGCAGCAATTCTGATGTGGTGGGTATTGACGAAGCACAATTCTTCGACGAAGGCATAGTGGACGTATGCAATGAACTGGCACGCAAGGGCGTGAGAGTCATCGTCGCAGGTCTTGACATGGACTTCACAGGCAAGCCTTTCGGTCCTATGCCGAAGCTTCTTGCCATAGCCGATGACGTAATGAAAGTACATGCCATCTGCGTGAAGTGCGGTGCCCTGGCATACGTCAGCCACAGAATAGTGGCAGGCGACCGTCAGGTAATGCTTGGCGAGATGAACGAATACGAACCATTATGCAGGGAATGTTATGAACAATGCAACAACACAAATACTGACTCAGACAGTTGAAGAACTGTCGAAAGAGGACTCATACAAAGACTTGTTCCACAAGCATAGGGAAGGCACCCCGCTGCCATCAGGAGCGGTGCTCAACGAGATTGTGGAACTGGCACGTGCGATAATCTTTCCCGGATACTACGGAAAGTCGTCGGTAAACAGCGACACGCTGAGCTACCACATCGGAGTCAACGTAGAACGTCTCTACGGCCTGCTGGCAGAGCAGATTCAGGCAGGCTTGTCTTTCTCTGACGGCGAAGAGGAATACATGTATGCCGCTTACTCGCCATCAACAATTCTCAACGAGCAGAAGCGTATAGCGCAAGACCGTACGGCACGCTTCATCGCAAAACTGCCAGGGATAAGACAGACACTTGCAACAGACGTAATAGCTGCCTACAACGGCGACCCAGCCGCCAAGACGTGTGGTGAAATCATCAGCTGCTACCCTGTAATAAAGACTCTCACAAACTATCGCATAGCTCATGAACTGTTGCTGCTTGAAGTGCCGCTCATTCCACGAATGCTGACGGAAATGGCACACTCAGAAACGGGAATAGACATACACCCGGGTGCAACGATAGGCAAATACTTCACCATCGACCACGGAACAGGAGTGGTGATTGGTGAGACTTGTATCATCGGCAACAACGTGAAACTATATCAGGGCGTAACACTCGGAGCCAAGAGTTTTCCATGCGACGATGCAGGAAATCCCATCAAGGGCATTCCACGTCACCCGATACTTGAGGACGACGTGATAGTATATTCAAACGCTTCCATCCTCGGCAGAATCACCATAGGCAAGGGAGCTACAATTGGAGGCAATATATGGGTAACACATGATGTTCCGGCAGGAGCATTCATCAGTCAGAAGAGATAATATCGAGATATGAACGAATTCAAAATAATAGCAAAGACTTTTCAGGGACTCGAAGAAGTCCTTGCTAAGGAACTCACCGAACTTGGTGCAAACAACATAGAGATTGGCAGACGCATGGTCAGTTTCACAGGCGACAAGGAGATGCTCTACAAGGCAAACTTCTGTCTGCGCACAGCCGTGAAGATTCTGAAGCCAATCAAGGAATTCAAGGCAAACGATGCCGACGAGGTGTATGAAGTCGTTAAGAACATGGATTGGTCGGAGTATATGGATTGCTCCAACACTTTCCTCATTGACTCCGTAGTATTCTCAGAGAAGTTCCGCCACTCAAAGTTTGTGGCATACCGCGTGAAGGATGCCATCGCAGACTACTGGCGCGAGAAGACCGGCGACCGTCCTAACGTTGCCATAACCAACCCTGACATTCGCATCAACGTACACATTTCTGAGAACGACGTGACAATCTCGCTCGACTCAAGCGGCGAGAGCCTTCACATACGCGGCTACAAGACAAACACAGTTGCCGCACCTATCAACGAGGTATTGGCTGCCGGCATCATCATGCTGACAGGATGGCACGGAGAATGCGACCTCATCGACCCATTCTGCGGTTCAGGTACTATTCTCATCGAGGCTGCACTCATCGCCATGAACATATACCCTGGTGTGTTCCGAAAGGAATATGCTTTCGAGAAGTGGAGAGACTTTGACGAGGACATGTTCGATGCTATCTACAACGACGACAGCAACGAATGTGAGTTCAATCATAAGATATACGGCTACGACATCAACCGTCAGGCTGTGGGCATTGCCATCGAGAATGCACGCAACGCTGGTGTCAACAAGGTGGTGGACATAGAACAGAGAGACTTCTACGAGTTCGAGGCACCACTCGACAAGGCTATCATGATTACCAACCCTCCATACGGCGACAGAATCACTACTGACGACCTCTACGGACTGTACGAGACTATCGGACAGAGACTGAAGCAGAACTTCGTCGGCAATGATGCTTGGATTATCACTCATCGTCAGGAATGTTTCGACAAGATTGGCTTCCGCCCTTCTACGCGCTACGCACTCTTCAACGGTGCTTTGGAATGCGAGTTCCGCAAGTATCAGATTTTCGACGGCAAACTTAAAGACCGCCGCGAGGAAGGCCTCGACATCAAGACAGAGGAGGAGCGCAAGCACAATCTCAAGTTCAAGCCTCACAAGAAGCACGATGACGACTCTGATGAGGACGAACGTAAAGAGCGCGATTCTCACTACTTCAAGTCAAAGCCTTACAAGGACGAGCGCAGACGCAAGGAAGAAGAGCGCGACAGCAAGAGACGCTCAAAGAACGACACCAAAGAAAGCCGCTTCGAAATGCGCAGACGTATGTTCGAGGCAGCCGACGAAGAGGAGGAAGAAATCATCAGCCGTCACCTCGGAAAGTGGAGCGACCGCGGCTACAACCGTGAGGACAAGAAGAAGGAGCGCGACAACAAGGAGCGCAAGA
This sequence comes from Bacteroidaceae bacterium, assembly GCA_017450985.1. GTDB lineage: Bacteria > Bacteroidota > Bacteroidia > Bacteroidales > Bacteroidaceae > Minthosoma. The sequence continues at coordinate 5,039 of JAFSSN010000188.1, read as the reverse complement.
GCTTCAATCCAAATTTCCAGAAGAGAGATGGCAAGCGATTTGGTCGTAAACCTGAATAATGGATAAGGAAGAATCATCCGTCTCTATGTACAGTTTGCCAAGAGCAGAAGCAACATAGCGGAGAGATTCAATGTTATAACGATGGCCGAAGGACAGCAAAAGTCCTTTGGCCATTATTTGTTTGGCTTGTTCCGGCTTTCCACGAAAGCCATGAATAAGCCATTTTTGCTTCGGACGCATAGCCTTGTGAATTGCCAGCAGTTCGTCAAAAGCCTTGACGCAATGTATCACCATAGGCTTACCGACTTGTTCCGCTAACAGCACCTGCTGACGGAAAGCCTCTATTTGCTGCGTTAAATCGCGGCTGACGGCCTTGTCGAGCCCGCACTCGCCAACTGCCACTACGTTTGGTTTGAGAGCCTCCAGGCGCAAGATATCGAGTTTTTCATGCCAATCATCATCCACATGCCACGGGTGGATGCCGCAACATACATATTCATCATCCGGACGCACCTCGCCAGGATAGCGGTTTATGACCGCCACCTCGCCCTTCACCACATCATCGCCATGACGATGTGCATTAAGGTACCGGGTCGTATCCACTGCCGCCCCACGGATGGCATCTAAGGATACGGCGAACTGAGAGATAAAGTCCATATATCGGTCCATGCTTTTTTATAGCCTCGATAGCATATTGAGAGCACGTAGGGGTAAACCTACATGAAGGAGGCGTAAACGGAGATATACATTTCCTGTAAAAATAAATTGGAACCAACAATATCCATGAAAGGATATTGCTAATTCCGCGTATTATGCTTGTCAGAAAACCTATCATAACAAATCACTAATTCAATTTTGCAAGCAAAGCGTTAGCGAAACTTGCGAAATTAAATCACTAACAGTTTCCGTAACACCATTTACTTGTTTCTCACACGGTATGTTCACCAACGTTGCCTAACATTTCTCGGCAACGCGTCGCAGAATCTTCACCACACACTTTTCCAGGTGTTTGAAGTCCGGCAGAGTGTCGGTCATACATACGAATGCCAGCGTCACTCCGTAGTCCTTATCCTCGAGAGCCTCCCAGAGTATTGACTTATTTAGTCGGTACGACTCACGCACCAGCCTCTTCACCCTATTTCTGTCAACTGCATGGTGAAAGCGTTTCTTTGGCACAGAAATAAGGATGGATGCCGGTATCGTCTGGCCGTTGCCGGACACCGTCTTTTCCGTTTTCATATAAACAACTCGCAGGGGGAATACAGTAAAAGAACTGTTTCCACCTGCGAATAGTTTATCAATGATAAGTTTACTATTTAACCTTTCAGATTTGCAAAATGTATTACGCATTGTCCATTGCTTTTACATTAACAGCAAAGCCTTGACTAAGCCTGATTTTTCTTGATTAAATTCTCAATCATGGCTGGCACAGAACGCAATTCAGGTGTTGGCTGAAGGTCAACACGCAAGCCGGCATCCTCGGCAGCCTTGATTGTCTTTGCACCAAGACAAGCGATAGCAATATCGCCCTGCTCAAAGTCAGGGAAATTCTTCATAAGTGAGTGAATACCCTCAGGTGAGAAGAATACAAGCATATTGTAGTCAAATGCCTCGTCTGGTCCGAAGTCATTACTTACTGTATAGTACATTACAGCCTCATCATGATCAAGACCTGCTGCATCGAGCATATTCTTCAAATCATCATTGTGAACAGAAGACTGTGGAACGAAATACTTCTCGTCACTGTGCTTAACCATAAGTGGAATAAGGTCAGCTATCTTTCCTGTCTCTGGATGGAAATTCTTACGCTTACGATACTGCACATACTTCTGGATGTACAAAGCGACCTGCTCTGACACACAGAAATACTTCATATCGTCTGGAATAGTAACGCGCAACTCCTTACACAAATTGAAAAAGTGGTCGATAGCATGACGTGACGTGAATACAACGGCAGTATGTCCAGGAATAGACACCTTCTGCATTCGGAAATCCTTTGCCGACATCGGCTCAACCTTTATGAAAGGACGAAACACTATCTCTACACCATATTTTTCTGCCACGTCGAAATACGGTGACTTCTCAGTCTGTGGCTTTGGTTGAGAAACTAAAATCTTTAATGCCATTAGGTAAGTAAATTATTTACTAAATTACTATTGAAAACCCAACTTAAAAAGTGCCACGCAAGGGCTATGGGCATCAATTCGACGCTGCAAAAATACAAAATTATTAACAGAACGCCGTAAAAATTATTCGTAAAGTTTACAATTAGTTTATAAAGTAGAAGTAATTCATACACAAAGACTATTAAAATGCTACTTATAATAACACTTTTAACATCAAAGTGCGAGAATACTGACATTAACGCAACTACGTAAAATGCATATGCCTCAAGCTCTGTCACGAGGAAGAAACCATTTATCCAGCGACGTATCCGCTCATGGTCAAAAAAAGTCCAGTTCACTATCTGGTAGATTACGGCTCTCAGGTACACAAAGACAAAAAACATCAACGTGCCAAAGCCTATAATCCAATATGGTTTCTCGTAATATGACGGAAACGTCACGACCTCCGACAAGCAGTGGTAAAGCAGCAGGCTCTGTGAAAAAGCACCCACACACACAACCACCAAGTTTATAAGCACCTCGTTACGGTTGTCATTGACATTCTCGTCTGAATAGATACGTTTACTTGTAAAGTATTTTTTTAGACGGAATGCCAACAGGAGACGACTATGATACAGTGTCAAAGCGACAACGACGAACACGAACACCACTGCCAGCAGCACATTCCTGTCACCGCCGAGAGTATAGGAACGCTCTGCCATAGGTACACCATGGTCAGGCAGTCCCTTGCCCGCGGAATAGTATTTGGAGCTGTTTATAGCATTCTTAGGCGTTGCCCTCAATATACTGTCGTAGTCGGCTATCATATCTCAGTTTACAATCTGAAAGCAGCCTTGATGTCATCAACGGCATCAAGCTTTTCCCATGTAAAGAGTTCCACTTCAATATCCTTAGCACCCTCGTAGCGGTTCTCAAAGTGCTTGATAATAGTCTTAGGCTCACGTCCCATGTGGCCATAGGCTGCCGTCTCCTCATAAATAGGATTGCGAAGCTTGAGACGCTGTTCTATTGCCTTTGGACGCAGGTCGAAAAGCTCGTCAATCTTCTTTGCAATCTCACCGTCAGAGATAGCCACATTTGAATGGCCGTAAGTATTGACATAGATGCTCACAGGCTTTGCCACACCGATGGCATAGCTAATCTGTACCAACATCTCGTCTGCCACACCAGCAGCAACCATGTTCTTAGCAATATAACGCGCTGCATAAGCTGCCGAACGGTCCACCTTGCTTGGATCCTTTCCTGAGAACGCGCCACCGCCGTGCGCACCCTTACCGCCGTAAGTATCAACTATAATCTTACGACCTGTAAGACCTGTGTCGCCATGAGGACCGCCAATCACAAACTTACCAGTAGGATTGACATGATACTTAATATTGTCATTGAACAAAGCCTTTACCTCAGGTGACTGTATCTCGTTCACAACACGTGGAATGAGAATCTTAATCACGTCGTCCTTGATACGTGCAAGCATCTTCTCGTCCTCGTCAAACTCATCATGCTGTGTTGACACAACGATAGTATCGATACGTACAGGCTTTCCGTTGTCACCATATTCGATAGTAACCTGCGACTTGGCGTCAGGACGGAGATAAGTCACCTCCTTACCCTTGCGGATATAAGTCATGACCTTACCCTCACGACGTATCTCAGCCAACACCTTCAAAATGCGGTGTGACAAGTCGAGAGACAAAGGCATATAGTTTTCTGTTTCATTGGTAGCATAACCAAACATCATACCCTGGTCGCCGGCACCCTGGTCCATAGGTTCCTCACGCTCAACACCGCGGTTGATATCCGCACTCTGCTCATGAATTGCACTCAACACACCGCAGCTTTCGGCATCAAACTTATACGCAGACTTAGTATATCCGATTCTTGTTATAGTTCTGCGTACCACATCCTGCAAATCAACGTAAGTCTTTGACTTCACCTCACCAGCCACTACAACCTGACCCGTTGTGACAAGTGTCTCGCAAGCCACCTTCGAATTTGGGTCATAAGCCAAAAGCTGATCAAGTACAGCGTCACTAATCTGGTCAGCCACTTTGTCAGGATGACCTTCACTTACTGATTCTGATGTAAACAAATATCCCATAATTTTATTAAAAACAATTAATGAATAAATTCATGGGGAAAGAAATTGGGGCACAAATGCAAACAAACCTACTCTGTTTCAGCTTGTATTTTAGCATTTTTTTCTGTGGTTGCAAGCAGCCCAAATCTATCCACATTTCAAAAAATCGCCCGCAAAGGTACGCTTTTCATTTCAAACAAGCATCATTTTTCGTTAAGTTTTTAATAATGAGCAGAGTTTTTAATACTCATTTCACCATACAGGCATCCATTTTGCCACATACAAATTACATTTATCGTCATTTCAACTTCGACGTTACAAGTAAAGCATTGGCGAAACTTACGAAAGCTGGGACATCATAAATAAAGACGCGTCACCCAGTTCTTCTACCGTGGCTGACGAAGGTTTTCTCCGTATTTATACCGCATTTTTATTGAATTTTCTCCGTCTGTTTTACGGATTATAGCCGTAGAAAAATCGTAGTACCATCGAAGAATACACGAAAAAGGTGCGTAGATGACTCGTGAAAAGGTCGTGACAAAATCAAATGATTCAACTCACACAAGCCCCTATTAAGTCCTGTTATGAGACAAACAAGTCGCTACATTTATATTTTCCCAACCGTAAAATGACATGACTGAAGTTTCGCAAGTAGTAAACTGGAGTAAACTTCGTGAAGTAAAAAGGAGTAACCGCTTCGCTCAGAACGATACTCTTTCGCCTACGGCGGAGTGAAGAGTGAAGAATGAAGAATGAAGAATGAAAGTTACTATGTTCATCAAATTAATTATTAATTATTAATTACTCAAACGTCCGTTTTACTCCATGGAGCGTAG
>JAFSSN010000187.1 GCA_017450985.1 Bacteroidaceae bacterium | reverse complement strand
TTACAAAGTCTTAATTCTTAACTCTTAACTTTTAAGTCTTAATTATTAATTACTCAAACATCCTTTTTACTCCGAGCAAGTAAAGCGTTAGCGATACTTGCGAAAGTTGTGAAATTAACATTTCGGACCACCGAAAGGAGAGAAATTGAAAGGCCGAAAAATCATGGATTTATATTACTTGATTGACGGCACAATGATGATAGTAAGGACATACTACCCCTTTAGGGCGAGAACGTGTGAGACAAGCCATCTCCAACTATGGTAAAATGGATTCTTCACTCTCCAAGCCCGTCTCGTTTTTCCTACGGGTCTTTCACGGTTTTTTTATACATTTTTACCGCCTCTACTACGAATTGTACCCATAGAAAAAACGTAGAAAAACCACAAAATGCCCGTAAACAATACGGAAAAACACGGCAAAGTTCCGTTTCTGCCACGGTACTGATACTGAGTGCAGGCAAACATCTACAAGGCTACAACAGAAGTTAAAGACAGCATAATTAACTATTGAAATGTTGTACCACAGCAAATGTGACACAACATCACTTTTGTTATATCTGGATATTGACTACCCATCATAATGAGTCGTCGAGCCTTTTTCTTGTAAAAACATGAGAGTTAAGAGCATGAACAGACGAAAAAGGCTATTTATATCAGCATTTTGAAATAGGTATTACCGATTGCACAACAACACTAATTCCGTAATGTTAAAACAACATAAGAGTCTATCGCCTTAACTTTGTACCATGCGAAGGATATAATGCAATTACTCACCATGCAAATAGTCCAAATGTCGCAAAAACGTCAATTTGTGTGCGGGAAATTGTTCCAAAAGTCGATTTCCATGTTTCAATGATAGTTTATTATGTTATTTTTTGTGAAAACGTTGGAGGCAAATTTTAGCACATAAAACATTTATTATAACTTTGCAGTGAAAACAAGCACTCAACAGAGTAATGAAGTATTATTTTTTTGTAGAAAGATTATGACAATTAGGTTGCTACGACAAAGCACACGTTACTGCTATATGTCGCGTCACCACAAACAATTAGGATAAACAAATAAAAAAAGAATAATCAGTGAATATTAAAGGTAAAACATGGATTTCATGCCTTAGCATGTTCGCAGTGTCACTTTCCGCTGCTGCTCAGTACACGAGCACCAATGGCAAGCTGGCATTGACGCTCGACAAGTCTATCGAGATTGCACTTGCGCAGAATCCGACAATAAAGGTAGCCGACAAAGACGTTAGGCTCAAGGAAATCGGGAAAACAGAAGCATGGCAAAGCCTCCTGCCAACTCTGACAGGCGACTTCTCGCTCTCACACAGTATCAAGGTGGCAGCCATCAAGACAGGAATGGGTGAATTCAAGATGGGACAAGACGGTTCTACTACCGCCATGGCAGGACTGACACTCTCTCTTCCTCTGTTTGCCCCAGCCGTGTATCAGAACATGAGCCTCACAAAGGAGGACATTCTGCTGGCACAGGAAAAAGCACGCAACTCACGTCTCGACCTCATCAACCAAGTGACAAAAGCCTACTATGCGACGATGCTCGCACAGGACTCTTACCAAGTGATGGAAAAGAGCTACAATACGGCTAAGGAGAACTACGACATGGTGAGTGCAAAGTATGAAGTAGGTTCAGTGAGCGAATACGACAAGATTAGTGCGGAGGTGCAGATGCGTTCTACAAGCTCAACACTCATAAGTGCAAAGAACGGCCTCACGCTTGCAGCCTTGCAGTTGAAGGTTCTGATGGGCGTGACTGCAGATGTTGACATCAGCATCAACGACAGCCTGAAGCACTATGAGAACAGGCTCACTCTTGCATCAAACGACAAGGAGAGCCTTGACGGCAACTCTGCATTACGTCAGTTGAACTACAACACACAGCTTCTCATGCGTTCACGCAAGATTCTGCACACTAACTTCATGCCGACTCTTGCACTGCAGCTGACAGGACAGTATTCATCATATTCTAACAAGAACTGGAATGTGTTTGGCTACAAGTACAATCCTGCTGCAACTCTCTCGCTCGCTCTCAGCGTTCCAATCTTCAAGGCAAGCAACTTCACGGCATTGAAGAGCAACAAGATTCAGCTGGAGCAGATGGAGGACACGCGCGTGGATACTGAGCGCAAACTCAACTTGGCCATCGAGAGCTACAAGCAGAACATGGCAAGCAGCGTGGCACAGGTCGAGTCGAACAAGAAGGCCGTAGAACAAGCAAACAAGGCTGTCATGATTTCGGGCAAGCGCTACGAAGTGGGCGGAGGCACAATACTCGAGCTTAACCAGAGCGAGACAGCACTCACACAGGCAGAGCTTATCTACGTGCAGAGCATCTATGACTATCTCGCCAACAGCGCCGACCTCGACTACACTCTCGGCCGTGAGACTTATCTCAAATAACATGACGGTTAGAATAATAATTTCGCAAGTAGTTAACGGAAGTATCCTTCAGAATTAAAAGTGAAATTAACAATGTTCACAAAATCTTAATTCAGACTATCGTCAGTTTACTCCATAGAGCGTAGCGGAATGAACTTCGCTTAACTACTTTTTACTCCACAAAGGTAATGCGTTAGCGAAAGCTGAGATAATAAGAAAACAGTTAACGAACAATTATTCACGGCACACAGCCGTACATCACAATAAATCATGAATAAGTTAAAGACATTAAGCCTCGCAGCACTCGCACTCATCATGGCATCATGCGGCGGAAGCAGCGACAAGGACAAAGAAAACGCAGGACAGGAAAAGCCACAGGTCAAGCTTGCTACAGTCAAGGCTGAGAGCGTGGCACAAACAGAGAGCTACACTGCCACAGTGAAAAGCGACGTCGTGAACAACATCGCTCCTAACACTCCGCTCCGTATCGAGAAGATTCTCGTTGAGGTAGGCGACCAGGTGCACAAGGGACAGGTGGTAGCCATTCTCGATGAGACGACGCTCAGCAACACTAAGCTTCAGTACGAGAACAGCAAGCTTGAGTTCGGACGCGCAGAGGCATTATATAAGATTGGCGGCATAAGCAAGTCGTCTTATGATGCTGCAAAGATGCAACTTGACATTCTGGCAGCACAATGCAAGCAGCTTGCCGAGAACGCAAAGCTTATCTCCCCTATCAGCGGTGTCGTAACTGCACGCAACTACGACAGCGGCGACATGTATTCTGCTGCAAGCCCTGTTCTCACCATCGAGCAGACAAACCCTGTGAAGCTGCTCATCAACATCTCAGAGAACTACTATAAAAGCACTAAGAAGGGAATGCCAGTAGAGATTAAGCTTGACGCCTACGACGAAGAGCAGTTTGACGGTAAGGTGACTATCGTTTATCCTACCATCGACGCTACGACACATACTTTCCCTGTTGAAATCACTATCAACAACACTCAGCAGAAGGTGCGTCCGGGTATGTTTGCACGCGCAACAATCAACTTCGGCGACCAGAACCACGTAATCGTTCCAGACGAGGCACTCGTAAAGCAGATCGGTGCCGGCGACCGCTACGTTTATGTTTACAAGAACGGCAAGGTCAGCTACAACAAAGTTGTGCTCGGCAAGCACATGGGCAGCAACTACGAGATTATCAGCGGTGTGGAGCCTGGCGAACAGGTAGTGATTGCCGGTCAGTCACGCCTTGCCAACGGCAAGGAAGTTGAGGTGGTAAAATAACTTTCACAAAAAGAACAATAATTCATGTCAATATACGAAGGAGCGGTCAAACGACCGATTATGACAAGCCTGTGCTTCATGGCTGTCATCATATTGGGTATCTTCTCGCTTATCAAACTCCCTATCGACCTCTATCCAGACATCGATACGAACACCATCATGGTGCTAACTTACTATACGGGAGCCTCAGCAGAGGATATCGAGAATAATGTGACACGTCCGCTTGAGAATACGCTCAACTCTGTGGAGCACCTCAAGCATGTAACAAGTAACTCAAAGGAGAACGTCAGCGTCATAACACTGCAATTCGAATACGGTTACGACATCGACGTGCTCACAAACAACGTGCGAGACAAACTGGACATGGTCAGCTCTGCGCTTCCTGACGACGCGCAGACGCCTATCCTCTTCAAGTTCTCTACCGACATGATTCCTATCCTCTTGATTTCTGTCGAAGCAGAGGAATCACGTCAGGCACTCTACAAGATTCTCGACGACAACGTGGCAAACCCACTGGCACGTATCGACGGAGTAGGTACGGTAAGCATCTCCGGTGCACCTAAGCGCGAAATCAACGTGTATATGGACGCCAAGAAGATGGAGGCTTACAACCTGAGTCCTGCACAGGTGGCATCAGCCATCTCTGCCGAGAACCGCAACATCACAAACGGTACAATGGATGTGGGTACGCAGACATACACAGTGCGTGTGGAGGGTGAGTTCAACGACCCTCAGCAGATGCGCGACATCATCGTGAAGTCTCAAGGCAATGTGAACGTTTATCTTCGCGACGTGGCACGCATAGTGGACAACGTCGAGGAACGTGCACAGCGCACATTCACCAACGGTACACAGGGTGCCATGATTGTGGTGCAGAAACAGTCAGGAGCCAACTCTGTTGAGATTTCAGAGAAGGTGATGAAGGCTCTGCCTATTTTACAGTCTAACTTGCCGTCAGACGTGAAACTGGGTATCATCGTCAACACATCTGACAACATTCTCAACACCATCGGTTCGTTGGAGGAGACTATTATCTATGCAATGATATTCGTTGCACTCGTCGTGTTCATCTTCCTTGGACGCTGGCGTGCAACAATGATTATCGTCATCACGATTCCGATGTCGCTCATTGCATCATTCATATATCTGTATGCAACAGGCGGCTCACTCAACATGATTTCGCTCTCATGTCTCTCTATCGCCATCGGTAACGTGGTGGACGACGCCATCGTGGTGTTGGAGAACGTGACGACGCACATCGAGCGAGGTTCCGACCCTAAACAGGCTGCCATCCACGCAACGAACGAGGTGGCAATCTCAGTTATCGCTTCAACGCTCACAATGATTGCCGTGTTCTTCCCACTCACCATGGTGACAGGTATGGCCGGCGTGCTCTTCAAGCAGTTGGGTTGGATGATGTGTATCATCATGACGATTTCTACAACAAGTGCGCTCTCATTCACGCCGATGCTCTGTTCTCAGTTGCTCCGTCTGCAAAAGAAACAAAGCAAGCTGTTCAAGACTTTCTACACTCCTATTGCCAAGTCGCTTGACGGCCTTGACAACTGGTACGAGGGTAAGATTAACTGGGCTGTACGCCATCGCTGGACAGTGATTTGCGGATGTATTGCACTGTTTGTCGGCTCTATCGCCTGTGCAAATATCTTTGGTATCAAGTCTGAGTTCTTCCCTTCAAACGACTCTGGTCGTGTGGGTATCACGCTCGAACTGCCCATCGGAACACGCGTGGAGAAGGCTGAGGTACTTGCCAAGCAGCTCACAAAGATGTGGCAGGAGCGTTACGGAAAGGACATGCAGTCATGTAACTTCACAATCGGTCAGGCTGGTGATGACAACACCTTCGCTTCGCTGCAGAGCAACGGTTCACACATCATATCATTCAACATTATGATGGTGCCTTCAAACAAGCGTGACAAGGGATTGGCTGAAATCTGTGACGAGATGCGTAAGGACTGCAAGGGCATTCCTGAGCTCGCCAAGTATCAGGTTCTCCTCGGTGGTCAGCAGGCTGCTGCCATGGGTGGACAGGCAACTGCCACATTCGAAATCTACGGCTACGACCTCGACGACACACGTAACGTAGCAGAGCAGATGGCTAAGCTCTTCCGCGAAAACAAGATGATTACTCAGGTCAACATATCTCGTTCTGACTTCCAGCCAGAATTGGTTATCGACTTCGACCGCGACAAGCTTGCCCAGGAGGGACTTACTCTCTCAACAGCTGCAACTAACGTCCGCAGCCTCATATACGGTTCGCTCATGTCATACTACCGCGAGGATGGTGAAGAGTACGATATCAAGGTACGCTACGAACCAGACTCACGTATAAGCATCGAGGATGTTGAAAACATGACAATACCTAACGGCAGAGGCGACAAGCAGATACGCATCAAGGATATTGCAGAAGTGAAGGAAAGTGCCATTCCACCTACAATCGAACGTAAGGACCGTCAACGTATCGTAACTGTCAACGCAGTACTTGCCAACGGCTACGCTCTCTCTGACGGTGTGGAACTTGGAGAATCATTCTACAAGAAGATTGACATTCCAAACGGCGTGACTGTTCAGGTTGCAGGTTCGTATGAGGATCAGCAGGACTCTAACCGCGACCTCGGAACACTTGGTATCCTTATCATCATCCTTGTGTTCATCGTGATGGCAGCACAGTTCGAGAGCCTTACTTATCCGTTCATCATCATGATTTCCGTGCCATTTGCCTTCTCAGGTATCATTCTGGCACTCATCCTCACTCAGACAAACCTCAACATCATGTCTATGCTCGGAGGAATCATGTTGATTGGTATCGTAGTAAAGAACGGTATCGTGCTCATCGACTTTACTCAGTTGCTTCGTGAACGAGGAATCGGTCTCATACGCTCAGCTGTCATGGCTGCAAGAAGCCGTCTGCGCCCTATCCTCATGACCACGCTCACTACCATCCTCGGTATGGTGCCTATGGCTGTAAGCCACGGCGTAGGAGCTGAGATGTGGCGTCCACTGGGTATCAGTATCATTGGAGGTCTTACGGTTTCAACAATCCTTACCCTCATCTATGTGCCATCAATGTTCTGTATCTTCGGAGCGGTAGGCATCAAGCGTCAGCGTCGCAAGCTCAAAGAGCAGCGTGAACTCGACGCATACTGGAAGGAGCATGCAGCAGAGGAGACTTTCCACACAGTAGAGAGCAGTCAAAACGATTAAGCAAAACCCATAAAACAATAGATTATGAAAAGTGTTTTGATAACATACGACCAAGCACACCAGGACAATGTAATGGATGCTCTCGACGCAAGTAACGTCAGAGGCTATACCATACTGGAACAAGCCGGAGGCCGCGGCACAAAAACAGGAGTGCCTCACCTCGGTTCACATGCATGGCCGTCTATGAACAGCGCAATCATCACTATGGTGGAGGACGCACAAGTAACTCCGTTGCTCAATCGTCTGCACCAGCTCGACATTGACAACCCACTGCTGGGACTTCGAGCTTTTGTCTGGAACATAGAACAATGTATATAATCTTCAAAAAAATGACATTGCCAAGTTTTTGGCAATGTCATTTTTTTCTTTCGTTACCTTGTTGATGTATAAAGATATTTATCTGGCTTTACAGTCATAAGGTCTTAAGACTGCGAAGTTCTGAGGCGATTAAATAAAAATTATTTACATACTCAACTTTTGCAAGCTTCGCTAACACTTTACTTGCTCGAAGTAAAATGTGATTAAGCGAAAGTTATTCTGCTACGTTCCATGAAGTAAAAGAACTGCAGAAGTGAAATAAAGTTGAGGCATTTTATTGATATACTCAATAAATCACTTATTATAGTTCTTGTTATCTATATACACTTCAAGTAATTCCGTTATGCCGTCTTCGTTGTTAGGCACAAGATTCACATCTGCGCATGCAGCAGGAATCAGGCAAGAGTTACCCTTTGAAAGCTCAATAACATTTATGTCTGGCATTTTACCATCAAAGCCTTCTGTAGAACGAAGTTCAATCTTACAGTCACCATGCAGACACATATATACAATAAAAGAGTCATACTTGAAAAGCTTGCGATGGAAAGAACGATTTATGACATGACGCTTAACCGTGAAATAAGGACTTTCCGTCATAGCCACAGGCTTATTGACCTTATATTCATATTCGTTCTTATAGTTGTCATACACCTTGTAGTCAATAGCATCCTTCGCCAGTTCGGTGTGAAGTTCACGCGGTTTGCCATCAAGACCAAGACGATTATAGTCAAATATGCGATATGTTATGTCGGAACTCTGCTGAATCTCTGCCACCATAGTACCTCCGCCTATAGCATGCACACGTCCGGCCGGAATGAAAAAGACATCACCACGATGAACATCATGACGTGCAAGGACATCACAAATACTTCCGTCCTCCACCCTCTTCTCGTACTCATACTTAGATATAGGAGAGGCAAAACCGGAATATAGATATGCGTTAGGCTTGGCATCCATAACAAACCACATCTCTGTTTTACCCAAGCTATTATGGCGCGCTTTGGCAAGAGCATCGTCTGGATGTACCTGCACACTGAGATCCTTTGCAGCATCAATAAACTTTATCAAAAGCGGAAACTTCTTCCCGTACATTTTCGTCACATTATATCCAAGAAGCAATTCCCCGTATTCTTCTACCACCTCTGAAAGCTTCTTTCCTTTAAGCGCACCGTTAGCCACAAGGCTTTCCTTTCCTGGCACAGCGCTAACCTCCCAGCTCTCTCCAATCTTCTGATCATCAGCAGGCAAGCCCTTTAATGGCTTGAGGTTGTTTCCGCCCCACACAAGTTCAAAGAAATTCTGCTGGAATTGTAATGGATATAATATATTCATGATTAAAGTCAAAGATTAAAATCAATATTATAAATTATCACTTACACTATGGATACATTTTATATATTATAACCAAGTGTAATATCGTGAACACAAAAGTAATATATTTTTACGATTAAAAGCCTATTCGTAAGAATAAATTTTAGAGAATACATAAAATTTTGCTTAATATTTTTTTTATTTAGCAAAAAACATTTTCTTTGCAGTCCGAGATTATCCAAACGTTCATTCCATTCCTTTTTCTTCCCAAAGAAAACTAAGAGTGAAATATAAAAAGAACGCATTAAGTAATTGTAAAAGAAACATGCTTTATGGATGCATTAATAGCTTTATTTGGCAACAAGGATTACTCCAACAGTTCGCCGCTAAAGAAATTGATGAATTTCTTTTCCAGTCCGTCTTCTGATTCTCACCTATTAACAAATCAGCGAGAGATGCGTGAATCCTTTGAATGTAAAGGAGTGAAATTTTCAATTGCCATAGGTGATGACACAACAGAAACCGTGGAAAAAAACTGGGAATTCTTCAAGAAAGAAAGAGCTGACGTCTGTATTTCTGGCTTCTTCTCAGGAAACAGTAGGCCTAACTTCTCCGTTGTGACGTCCATGAATTGGGATGATGACAACGAGATAAACAAACAAAAAGAACTAAATCTGAATGAGCAAATTGTATAGTAGCATCATTCTCACGGCATTGTGGAGTTGCATACAATGTGTCACGGCACAAGACAAATTCAATCTTGGCGGTGACATATCGATGTTGTCTGCATACGAGAAAGTGAACACCCCATATTACGATACGTCTGGCAGTAAAATAAATCCACTGACATATTTACGCGACAACATAAAGATGAACTCCATGAGAGTACGTCTCTTTGTGACGCCAAATGCTGCAGAGGCAAAAGACGGTGTGATACAAGACCTTGAATACGTGATGCAATTAGGCAAACGTATCAAACAAGCCGGCATGAACTTCATGCTCGACTTCCATTATTCTGACACGTGGGCCGACCCAGCAAATCAGAACGTGCCAAGCACATGGTACAAAGGTACATTGTCTGCCACAAATCCGTCAGATGCTACACTAACCGACTCACTCTACAACTACACAAAGCGTTGCCTACAATACCTTGTAGCCAATGAGGCTGCTCCTGATTACGTACAGATAGGCAACGAGATAAGCTATGGAATGTTATGGCGCACAAACGCCGATAAATGCTATACAAGCAATGCAGCCACACACGCCACATGGAAACGCCTTGCCACATATCTCAATTCAGCAGCAAAAGCCGTACGCGAAGTCGTTCCTAACACAAAAATCATACTGCACATAGAACGAAGCGGACAGAGCGACGTAGCAAAAGGTTTCTTTGCACGCATGAAATACTACAACGTGGACTATGACGTCATCGGATTGTCATACTATCCATTCTACCACGGCTATCTGCCTGCCCTTTCCACAACACTCAACAAGCTTGCAGATGCTTTTCCTGAGAAGCCTGTACAAATTGTCGAAACGGCATATTTCTATCAAAACTTCACATCACAAGCAGAATTTGTCACTACCGACAAATGGGCTGCCACGGTTGAAGGACAAGGAACTTTTATCGACGAGCTCTGCACAGAACTGGCGAAACACCCTAACGTCACAGGACTATACTACTGGTTTCCAGAAGAAAACGGAAACGGAGGTGTATCATGGAGCGCATCAACTGTCGTAATTAACGCATGGCTAAACCGTGGATTGTGGAACAACTCCACGCATAAGGCTAACGCAAGCATACTAAAGTTAAAGAATTTCTTGACTAAAAAAGAAGCTGCATCCGTACCTTCCGTCAATTCAGGCAAAACAACCAATAGCGGCATCTACGACCTTATGGGAAGGCGCCTCGGCATAGAACCGCCGCAAGGCATCTTCATCAAGAATGGTGTTAAGATTGTAAAGTAACAACGTTTAAGATTATATAATAACGACGTTAAGATTGCTAAATATCCGTGTCAAGATCATTGCATAAAGACACATACTTGCAACAATACATACACAAATGTCTATTCTATAAATGCCGTCTAATCAAGACAATAGAGCATTTACGGAATAGCCATTTTTCTTACTTTGCAAGCAACCGTTCATACAACTCCGCATATTGTCGTGCCACCTTCACATAGTCGTGATGCTTACGCACATACTCTATACTCTGTCGCTTCAACGTTGCAATGTTTTCCGGATGAAGTACAAGATTCTCTATCTCATGGTAACAACTTTCGTAAGTCGGTTGCACATTCACAATAGGTCTCAAACTATGCTCACCAAGAATCTCATAGTTTTCCGGTTCGCCGCCACCTACATTGATAATGCCCTTCGACATGGCAAGCAACGAATTCATGGCAGGAGTATAAGAATAGAGCTGATCAAGAATAGCATCACTATTATCCATCATACTTTTATACTGAGCAAAAGGCACACCTTCGGCAATTTGCAGATTAAGACGTGAAGGATATTTGTCGCGAACGGCCTGTGCCGCAGCAAGCATGATGTCCGTACCTTTATATGCAGAGCGTCCCTTGCTTATTCCCACAAATATCTTTACAGGTTCGTCACATCGCTTCTCCTCTATAACAGGCGGCGTGTCAGGCATTTTTATTGGAAATGGGACGAATGTCAGTTTATGCTTCAATTCCTTCACCTCGTTGTATGTAGCCCAATACTCTTGAAGTCCTGCCACAATATGGTCACAATCCTTAGCCACGAAACGGCACAAACGCTCCTTCTCCGTACCTATCATCTCACTACGAAACAGTTCAGCCGGCTCATCAGTACGAATAACATCACCTATATTAAAATCAGAATAGCGCAAAGGACGAATATCCGTGTTCACCTTTGCCCAATAGTAATCCATACCGAAAGCACCAAGCACTACCTTTCTATTGAAACGACGCAGATAATTATAGAATGGATAAATGCGTTCCGCCTTCAATTCAAGGAACACAGGATTTATGAGTTGCACCACGTCATACCCTCTGAAACGCGTCATTGCACACGCAAGACGCCACATGAACGCAAGGTTGCCGCGCACTCCGAACTCACGTTTCAAGTCAATGTCCCGAGGATAGTCCTTCCAATGGTCGCCGTCACTCGCCACGACACATTCATGACCGAGCGACTTTAATCCCTCAGCCAAAGTACAATGCACATTGCTGTAATCACCAAGAAGCAGAATCTTCACGCTCGTCGTCCCGTCAAATCGTTTCCACAATATCCGTCAAAGCCTTCCTACTCCTCTCCGCACGCGGACAATCATCCGCAATATGTCCCAGCGGCATTATGCCCACAGGCTTCCACTCCGATGCCTGAGGCAGTTCTGCTGCAAGTACTGCAGGATCGAAGGCGCACACCCAGCAAGTGCCAAGACCGCGTTCCGTAGCAGCCAAAGCAAGGTGCTCAAGGGCAATAGTCACGTCGATATCGCCATGAGGCTTATTATCATACTTGCGTACCCACTCTTCTGCCGTATTCTTATAAGCCACTATGTACATAGGAGCCGTGTAAAACCACTCACGCTGATATGCTTTCTGCACCTTGGCCTTTGCCTTTTCACTCTTCACCACAACAAACTTCCACGGCTGACGGTTCACAGCCGACGGAGCAAGACGCACACAGTCAAGTATGTAAGCCAAATCCTCGTCAGAAATTTTCTCCGACGTATATTTTCTTGCACTGAAACGTGCCTCACAAAGCTGATGTATATCCATATTTGTTTTCGTTCTTTTAATTCACGGCAAATTTATGCAAAACTCACGAGTTATGTACCAATACTCTCTAATAATCGTATCATGTTTCAAAGAAAGAGAACAAAAAGCATGCTTCATTCACAATATTTCCCAACATTTCACGTTTGAATAAATCATGATGAAAGAAAATGGCGACATAAAAGATGACAACAGTACAACGTATGACCATGTAATAAAATACACTGGCATATTTGGAGGTGTACAGGGAATAACAATGCTGATGGGGCTTGTACGCAACAAACTTGTCGCACTGCTTCTTGGCACACAAGGTGCCGCACTCATCAACATCTTCAATAGCGCACTTAAGTTTGCCAACGACTCTACTAACTTCGGAGTGCCGTTTAGTGCCGTAAAACACATTGCAGAAATACACGAGGGAGGCGACGAGGAGCAACTCAAAAAATATGCCTGCATCATTCGTACATGGACGCTATTCACAGGACTTATGGGAATGCTCATAATGATTTCCTTGTCACACGCCATAAGTTACTGGACTTTTGAAAACTACGACAACACTTTCAACTTCATACTGCTGGCTCCTGCCATAACATGCCTGTCCATATCGGGCGGCGAACTTGCCATTTTGAAAGGTACCAAACACCTGAAGAAAGTGGCATTGGCATTCGTGTTCAGTTCCATTACAGCATTACTGCTGTGCATTCCAATCTACTACTACATCGGGCTCAAGGGCGTTGTGCTTTCATTACTGCTCACCAATGCTGCCGTAATGCTCATACAACTCTACTACTCCACCAAAGTCCTGCCATGGCGCGTGTCAATGCTCAGCCGCAACACCTACCTGGAGGGAATGCCAATGCTCCGTCTCGGACTCGGCTACATCATAGCCGGAGTATTCGGCCAAGGAGCGGAATATATCATACGAGTACTCATACTACGATGGGGAAACCTCGAAGATGTGGGACTATACCACAGCGGCTACATCATGTCTGTAACATACGCTTCAATGGTGTTCATTGCCATCGAGACAGACTATTTCCCACGCCTTTCTGCCATCAAGGATAATGTCAAAAAGCAAAACGCAACGGTAAACCAGCAGATTGAGGTATGCTCACTTCTCATATCTCCGTTTCTCATCCTGTTTGTTGCTGCTATGCCGCTCATAGTCATCATCCTTTTTTCAAGCGAATTTTCTGCGGCAGTTCCTATGGCTATATGCGCCAGTTTCTATATGTTCTTCAAGGCACACACACTACCTGCCGCCTACCTGTCGTTGGCACACGGCGACTCCAAGATGTTCATGCTCACGGAACTTATCTACGCCATATTTATTGCACTCGCCATTCCTCTCGCCTATCGCTATTGGGGACTGATTGGTGCAGGATTTGCGCTGTCCACTTCCGGACTACTCGACACACTCATCATACACATAACATACCGTCAACGCTACCACTTCCGCTTCAGCACGCGACTTCTTCACTTCTACGTGTTGCAGTTCCTGCTACTCGCATTCACGGTATGGACAGCCATACAGCCTGACTCATGGCACAAATTCTGTATCGAAGGCATAGCTTTCTGCATATCCATCAGTATGTCCATCCACATTCTTCGACGCGAGACAAGCCTGTTATCAAAGATATACGAACGCATAAAAGCACGCTTCACACGCAAATAATATCATGAAGGGAGGACATTCTCATTACAACCAGAACTTCCCCCCGCCGTTAAAGGAAGAATGATTTCCTACGCCTCACGGAAGAAATCGAGCATCTCGAAAATCTCCTCCTTCGTGGCAGTCTGATTGATTCGTATGTCACCGATACCACCAAGAAGGGTGAAATTGATAATGCCAGCAGTATTCTTCTTGTCATGAGTCATATACTCATACAACTCTTCATAATCGTCACACGTAATAGGCAAGACGCCATAATAACGCTTGATGAACTGCACCGTCTGACGCATCTTGTCCGTCGGGAAACCTGTCTTTGTACATGAAAGATACAACTCACAGATTAGTCCCCAAGCCACGGCATAGCCATGCAAATAAGGCTTACGGCTCAAAGCCCAGCTCTCGAATGCATGTCCGGCAGTATGACCGAGATTAAGAGCCTTGCGTATGCCATGCTCAAAAGGATCTTCCTCCACAACTCTCTCCTTCACAGCAACACTCTTGCCCACCATCTGAGCCAAGTGAGCATAATCCACTTTATCAAGATCGAAATCCAGCAATTCAGCATAGCTCTCGACATCTGAAATAAGTCCGTGCTTCAACATCTCTGCATATCCTGAGCAGATATTCTCATAGTCAAGAGTACGAAGAAACTCAGTATCAATGATGACACGCTGAGGCGAATTGAAAACACCAATCTCATTTTTCAATCCGTTGAAGTTGATTCCCGTCTTGCCTCCCACACTTGCATCAACCATCGAAAGCAGCGTAGTAGGTATGTTTATGTACTTGATACCACGCTTGAACGTACTTGCAGCAAAACCGCCAAGGTCGGTAATCATGCCACCACCGAGGTTAACCATCAGTGAATGACGTGTACCGCCGCCGTTACCAAGCTGCGTCCACACATAGGCAAGGTTGTCAAGCGTCTTGTTGGTATCGGTAGCACCGATAGTTATAACCTTTACCCCGGCAAGGCAAGGTAAATCCTTCACCACAGGATAACAGCACCCGAGTGTAGTCTCATCAGTCAGGAGAAATAGTTTGTCGTGTTCTATAGCCTCAATCGCACCTGTAAGCGACTGGGCAATGTTGTTTGAAATTATAACGTCGTTCATACTATCGTTTGTAATTTGCCACAAAGGTACGGATATTTATTTACATTCTATCGCTGCCACACAATATTTAGGCAAATAACGCCCCGTCACATATCGCACTACTTGACACAACAAAATAAAAAACGTAACTTTGCAGACAAATAAAAAAAACAACAATACAATGATAAATGTTATCGATACCGACATCGAAGGCGTAAAGATCATCGAGCCACGTCTCTTCGGTGACTCCAGAGGATACTTCTTCGAAAGCTTCTCAGCCAAAGAATTTGAGGAGAAAGTATGCAAGACGACTTTCGTTCAGGACAACGAAAGCAAGAGTATTGCAGGTGTAGTACGCGGCCTGCACTATCAGAAACCGCCATTCACACAGAGCAAGCTCGTCAGAGTTGTCAAGGGACGAGTACTTGACGTAGCGGTTGACATCCGCAAGGGCAGCCCTACATTCGGCAAGCACGTGGCAGTAGAACTGTCGGAAGACAACCATCGTCAGTTCTTCGTACCAAGAGGATTTGCACACGGTTTCGCCGTACTTAGCGACGAGGCTGTATTCCAATACAAATGCGACAACTACTACGCACCTCAGAGCGAAGGAGCAATAGCCTGGGACGACCCAGACCTGGGCATCGACTGGAAAGTACCGACTGCCAATCGCATTCTTTCCGAAAAGGATTCACACCACCCACACCTGAAAGACGCAGAACTGGTGTTCGACATCAACGAACCATTATACTAATGTGAGGTTGGACGGTCGTGAGGTTTTAAGGTTTTAAGGTCTTACAGGAGTAAGGTTATTAGGTTATTAAATCTTAAGGTTGGACGGTTTGATGAGAATATAAAAACTCACGAAACAGAAACCAGCAATGCAGAGTAATATAATTTGCGAGGTCGTGAAGTACCAGACTCACGACCTCGCAATCTTTTTTCCGCATCACAGCCTCCACCGAAAGCACAGACAATCAGCGAAGCCAGTACAAGAAAGTCTTATAATTCTTTTTCAAGCTCCAACGAAGCCTTATCAGCATGTCATTCTTGTGTGAAAGCGACGAACTGAAAGCTCCCGTAAACGAGCCCTGTGAAGCTATCGTTGGATGACACCATAGATACTTGATTATTCCCTTGTGGAGCAAATAATTATGATAGCCGTCAATTGGATATTGGCAGCGATTTTCATTCACATCATTTACTATAGCCTGTGCAGCCTCATAGCTGACATAATACGCTCCTGCTGTCCTGTCATTGTCACCGACATAAAGCACCTTACCTTTCTTTCGCTTGCTACGCGGTACAAATTGCAGCGAACTGTCCTCATAAGAAATGATAACAGGCTGATTGGCATAGTCCTCACGCAGCTCAACGATGCTCTTTTGAAATATTGACAAGAAATTATTATGAAGTACGATATCATCCTCAAGCACCAAAGCACCGTCAAGATGCTCACTGACAATCTTCTCACAAACCATCAGATGCTTAATTGTACATGAAGCATGCGAACCCACATGATGCATCTTTGCAACACCATCAATGAGATACTTATCAAGAATCTCCTCTGTAAGCATATCGGCATCCGCTTCCTTGACGAACTCGAATGGCAAATTCAGTCCGTCAAGCATACGTTTGATATGTTTACCTCGTTCTACAAGTTTTGCTGCATGTATAACAAATACTTTCATACTGTATAGTTTCCAAAGTTTTTTACTTAATAAATAACACCTTTTCATTTAATTCACGGGCAATTAGCTCGTAAAGCAAAATAATTCAGGAGAAGGGAGAATAGGATATTTCATGCTCATAGGGAAACCTCCCGACTTTAATCCCCGCCCTGTTAGCGGACAAATTTAAACAATACTCACGAGATACACAAAATAATTTCCAACTACTTTTCATGCAGCCGTAACAAAACTATATGCAATAATTAAATTTACACCTCTTAAATGCAGGATGATTTATTTCTCTCATACACGTTATTTCTGCATTATTATCTTTTATTTGGCACAGAGGGCAAGAAAAAGCAAAAAAGGCATTAGAAAAACAAGAAACAGACAGCATGAAGGAGAATGGCCAAACCCAGCTGTTTCAAGAATTTAAAAAGAAGAGGTTCACATCGAGATGTGAGCCTCTTCTTCATATATTGTTCTAAACATTCTCAAAGGAAAAACTCTCAAGAACTTACTTGTTGTAAGTATAAGAGTTTGACTCGCTCTTAGTGTTAGCCTTAACGTCTGTAGCCTTCAAATCACGTGAAGTCTTGAACTCAGGCATACCTGGAGCTGTGATTACGATTGTGAGGTCGTTATCGCTTGCCTCTTCCGCGCTAAGACCGTTAGCGAGGTTGAATGAAAGGATACCATCCTTTACGGCTGCCTTGATTGACTCTGCCACAACCTTGTTTTCAGATTCGACACTGAAAGAGTATGTTTCACCCTTTACGAAACGAACACGAGCTGGTACATTAACTTGAGTCTCAGTGAAAGCCTCAGTCTTAACGTTCTCTGCATTCATCGTAGCGGCAATCATCATTGCGCTTACCATTGTCATAATCTTTTTCATACCTAAAAACTTTTTTACCCTTCCCTTTCGGGAATCCTAATTAAACAATCTAGGTCTCCTCATCCTGTTAATTACTGTCTTTATATCACCTAACTGCCGGGACCTTTCGTCCGCCTCTTGCAAGGCTTCTGTCATGTCCCTCAGGAGACCCTTTTTCCTTTTGACGCTGCAAAGTTACGATGTTTTTCACACCTATTGCAAATATTTCGCAAGGTTTTTGATGTTTATATAGCGTTTTTATGACATAAATCAATTATTGTGTACGATAACAACATGTTAATTAGCATATTTTTCTCATATCGTACACATTTAATTTATTTATGTATCAAACAAAGCGTAAAAAGCCTTGCTTTGCAGGGGAAAAGCCGCCTGACAGACGTAAAACAGCGGTCAGCACGAGTACAAAACACACAAACAACACTCACAAGACACACGAAAGACATACGAAAGACGCTCAAAAGGAATAACAATAACTACGGTGCAGCACGGCATTGTTTCCCCACACAGCCATATTAAAACGGAGCAAATGACGGTGCATACAACGTGCCTGGAGGGCGCACAGCACTGGTAAGAGCGTAAAATAAATGCAAAAAAACAAAAATATTAAACTTTTTATCTAACTTTGTACGACAACTTATTTCAGGCATGGCTCAAAAGGTAAAAAGAATCCTTTAGAACATGCTCAAAAACTCACAAAACAGATGAAAAGAACAATACTTTTAGCAAGCACAGTCATTGCTGCGGCTGCCGTACATGCTGACGACGTAGAAGTCAAGAAACTGACCTATGCCGGTCCGTTTGCCGTACACAAGCCAATAATGATTGACAGCACAGACGTGAACAGCAAAACATTCAGCAAGTCAAGTTTTCTCAATGCTGCCATCGACTTCAAGGCACTTGCAAACGGTCGTACAATAGACTGCGGCACACTGCCGACCGACGAGTCGTCAACAGCAATACACCTGCTGGGATTTACGCTTGCCAACACATCGTACACCACAGCGACAATCACCATCGACGGCATCAAGAACTACCAGTTGTACGTGGACGGCAAGAAAAACAACAACGGCTACGTGACGCTGCAACCATCTGTCCACAAGATAGTGGTCAAATATCTCTCAACTCCGGAATCTACAGACTCGGCTTCCATAAAGGTTGACGGCGACCGCCTGACCATAGGCGAACTGAACGCATCTGTGAAGCGTCCATACAACATCTACGACGCAATGCTTGCCAAATCATACAGCGGAGTGAGCGTTTCGCCAAACGGCAAATACATTATATACCGTACAAACGAGCCTATCGCCGGCGGCGGTTCGACAACACGCGTCTATCTGCGCAATCTGACCACAGGACAAACCACAGAAAAGAGACATTACATCTACTGGATGCCACGAACAAACAAATGTTACTACACCCAGAAGAACGACGGCGAACAGACATACAGCCTCATAGCAATCAATCCTGAGAACCAGGCAGAGGAAGTGCTGTACCGCAACCTTCCGACATCACAGTTCAAGATGTCGGCTACGGAGGACTTCATCATATATACGGTATCGGAAGAAGGTCCAAAGGAGAAGAAGGAGATTTTCGAGGTTATCGAGCCGGACGACCGCCAGCCTAACTGGCGCAAGCGTTCCAACGTATTCAAGTGTGACCTGAAGACCGGCCTTGTGCAGCAGCTGACATACGGTCACCACGACACATGGGTTGACGACATCAGCAACGACGGCCGATACCTGCTGATAGGCAAGAAGGAAAGCCATCTCGAGGCACGTCCTACAACGGTCACAAGCATCTATCGCATCAACCTCACCACCCTTCACATTGACACACTTATCAACAAGGACGGTTTCATTTCTTCCAGTTCGTTCTCGCCAGACGGAAGTCAGGTGATTGTCATGGGAACACCGGAAAGTCTCGGAGGAATAGGCCTCAACATTGCCGAGGGACAAACTGCAAGCATGATAGACAACCAACTGTTCCTCTCGCCTAAACTTACCGAAGGCGGCAACTATGCACCGGAGAACTGGACTCCTATAACACGCACATTCAACCCGAGCATCACATCCTTTAATTGGGCAAATGCCGACGGCTTGATTTATGCGAATACGGAAGACAAGGACTACAAGCATCTCTACAGATACAATACCAAGACTGGCAAGTGGCAGTACATTGACTGTGGCGAGGAACTCATGGAGCACATCTCCATAAGCAAAACTTCGCCGGTCATGGCATACTACGGTCAGGGAGCATCAAACAGCGACCGCCTGTACGTAATGAACACGAAGTCGCTGAAACGCACCATGCTCGACGATATCGACAAGGACCGCTACAAGGACATCGCGCTGGGCAAGTGTGAAGCATGGAACTACATCAACAGCGAAGGCGACACAGTATGCTGCCGCTACTATCTGCCTGCCGACTTCGATGCTTCAAAACAGTATCCTATGATTGTGAACTACTACGGCGGATGCTCACCGACATCACGCAACTTCCAGAGCCGCTATCCCCAGCATGCATACGCTTCGCTCGGATACGTCGTTCTCGTCATCAACCCACGCGGTGCTACGGGCTTCGGTCAGAAATGGTCGGCTGCACACGTCAACACTGCCGGTCAGGGCGTTGCCGACGACATCATAGGTGCAGTGAAGACATTCTGCAAAGAACACAGCTACATCAACAGCAAGAAGATTGGATGTATCGGTGCAAGCTACGGCGGATTCATGACTCAATACCTGCAGACCGTGACTGATATCTTTGCGGCAGCTGTGAGCCATGCAGGCATCTCCGACCACACCAGCTATTGGGGCGAGGGATATTGGGGCTACTCATACTCCGAAGTGTCAATGGCGAACAGCTATCCTTGGACACGCAAGGATCTCTATGTTGACCAGTCACCTCTCTACAATGCCGACAAGGTTCACACACCTCTGCTCTTCGTACACGGCACCGACGACACAAACGTGCCTGTAGGCGAAAGCATACAGATGTACACTGCCCTCAAACTCCTCGGGCGTCCAACGGCAATGGTGCTGGTAAAGGGCGAGAACCACTGGATAATGGACTACAACAAGCGTTTGCAATGGCAGAACTCTATCTGGGCTTGGTTTGCCAAATACTTGCAGGACGACAATACATGGTGGGACAGCATGTACAGCAAGAAAGACTTGTAACAGCAACATAAAACCACGTCGTTTTTACGACTGACGTGAAACAACTGAGGCGCACCAGTAACAAAACTGATGCGCCTCACTTTTTCTACAGGAAAGCACACTCACATCTTTTCCCCCGCCCATTCACGTCAAGCGACCATAACAGGCACAGAAAAGCCACATCTACCGTTCCGCAGCAGCAAGAAACAAAAAGAAATGGGTCTGGAACTCTCGCAAGGAGCATTCCAAACCCAGGTAAGTATAATATAAATTATATAGGGCTTATTACTTCATGGAATAAACGACATCCATGATTTTCTTACCAATCTCATCGGCAGCCTCCATTGTGTTTGCCTCTGAATACACACGGATGATAGGCTCAGTGTTTGACTTTCTGAGGTGAACCCACTTGTCAGGGAAGTCAATCTTCACACCGTCAATATCATTAACCTCTGTGCCTGGCTCGTTCTGGTACATCTTCTTAACCTTTGCAAGGATAGCATCTACATCAGTATTGGCATCAAGGTCGATGCGGTTCTTTGCGATGCAGTATTCAGGATATGTGGCACGAAGCTGACTGACAGTAAGTCCCGGAGTCTTCTGACGCTCGTGAGCAAGATGAGAAAGGAAGAGAGCGATACCTACAAGGGCATCACGTCCGTAGTGGGCAGCAGGATAGATGACACCGCCATTTCCCTCACCGCCGATAACGGTGTTTGTTTCCTTCATCTTGGTAACCACGTTCACCTCACCTACAGCAGCGGCATTGTACTCCATTCCGTACTTGCGAGTAACATCGCGCAAAGCACGCGTTGAAGACAAGTTGCTGACGGTATTTCCCGGAGTATGTTTGAGCACATAGTCAGCCACAGTGACGAGAGTATATTCTTCGCCATACATCTTTCCGTTCTCGCAGATAAAGGCAAGACGGTCAACATCAGGGTCAACGACAAAAGCAACGTCCTTGCCACCCTTTGCCATCAGTGACATGATGTCGGACAGGTTCTTCTCCAACGGCTCCGGATTGTGCTGGAAGTCGCCCGTAGGCTCAGCATAGAGAGGAGTGACGTCGTTAACGCCGAGTGCCTTGAAGAGCTTTGGAAGAATAATGCCGCCAACAGAGTTGATTGAGTCGAAAGCAACCTTGAAATTAGCAGCCTTGATAGCCTCAACATCTACGAGGTCGAGACCGAGAACCATGTCAATATGCTTCTGGTCATATGAGTTGTCCTCGATATACTTGCCCAAGCTGTCAACATCTGCATAATCAAAATCCTCTGCCTCGGCAATGCGAAGCACCTCACCGCCTTCAGCAGCATTAAGGAACTCGCCCTTCTCGTTCAGAAGCTTGAGTGCGTTCCAATGACGTGGATTATGGCTGGCAGTAATGATGATACCACCACAAGCACCTTCCATAGCAACGGCAATCTCAGTTGTAGGAGTTGATGCAAGGCCGATATTAACCACGTCAAATCCCATACCCATAAGAGTACCGCATACCACATTCTTTACCATCTCGCCAGAGATGCGCGCATCACGTCCAACAACAATCTTGTTGCTCTTCACCTTAGTCGTGCGACGGATGAGAGTAGCGTATGCAGAAGTGAACTTCACAATGTCGAGTGGATTAAGACCATCGCCGGCCTTGCCGCCGATAGTTCCACGTATTCCTGAAATTGATTTTATTAAAGACATAAGTGTTTACTGATTTTTATTTACAACGACTGGCATTTTCCCAGTCCCGTTCTTTCACGACCTGACGCATCCGGCGAAACAGCGCGAAAAGGCATACGGGAAAGCGTCATCGTCCAAGTTGATAAGATAATTCATAGAAATAAGGGTACACATACGAAGATGCAGTTGCCGTACCCGATGTGTGAGGAACAATGATGCGCACCTTTGCAATGTCATCAACATCGCGTGAGAGACGCACGAAGTCCAAAGGCTTCAGCCAGCCCGTAGGCACTACATTTGAAGAGTAGTACTTCAACATCATTCCCTCCGTAAACGAAGCTGTGTAGGAACGTCCGCGATGCGTATAGTTCACGAGCATCTTGTCCACAGAATATGAATAATTCGGTACGTTGTTCAACAGCGTCGTGTCGCCAGTCTCAATGTTATACTCCATGAAACGGCACAAAACAGACTTGTTCACGGTGCTGTCGGCAAACTCCTTAGACATCTCCACGAAGTTCTTGCCGCCTCCCCTGCTCACAATCTGCATATAGATACCGTCATCGTCGAAGAGCACATACTCGTTCTTGGCAGTATCGGTAATACTGTCCTGCGCATAAAACTGCGACTCTGAGATTACATTGATTGAACCGACAATATCGTTTTTAGAGATGAAATTCTTAATTGCATTCTTCTCCTTCTTTTTCTTGTCGGCATAAGTCTCTTCGTTGTTGCACGAAGTAGTTGAGAACATCACCGAGCACAAAGAAAAGAACAACAGTGATATGTACGTTAATTTATTCATTCTTGTTTTTTCGTTATTTAAGTTTCGCAAGTTCCGCTATTTCTTACACTTGCTTGCTATTTCTTTCTACTTGTTTCAAGTCCAAATGAATCAGAAGAAGTGTTTTTACAAGTCTTCGAGTTCATTATATTTCCGCCTTGCGCGACCATAGTCCCGCTCATGCGGAGTCACCTTCACATAGCCTTCAACTCAGCAACCCTGTCCAAAGCGTCTGGTGCGCCGAACACATAGCTGCCAGCCACCAGCACATCGACGCCAGCCTCGGCAAGTCGCTTTCCTGTCTCACCGTTCACCCCGCCGTCAACCTGAATCAATGCCTTCGAACCGGTGCGCTCTATCATCTTACGCAGCTCCCTGACCTTGTCGATGGAATGTTCAATGAACTTCTGACCACCGAATCCAGGGTTCACAGTCATAAGCAACACCATGTCCACATCACGGACGATGTCCTCAAGCAGACACACCGGAGTGTGAGGATTGAGAGCCACTCCCGCCTTCATGCCAGCCTCATGAATCTGCTGTATGGTACGGTGAAGATGCGGACATGCCTCGTAGTGAACAGTCATCATGTAAGTGCCAAGTTCCTTAAACTGGGCAGTAAACTTACCCGGTTCCTCAATCATGAGATGTACGTCCAGCTTCTTCTTGCATATCTTGGAAACAGCCTTCAGCACAGGAAAGCCGAAACTAATATTCGGCACGAACACTCCATCCATCACGTCGAAATGAAGCCAGTCAGCCTCACTACGGTTTATCATATCTATGTCAGACTTCAGGTCTGCAAAGTTTGCAGCGAGAAGCGATGGTGAAACAATCATAATATCTCGTTATTTATTCTTCATTCTCCATTACAAACATCATCCTACTTCAGCGTGAAGGCTGTCTGGCCTATCATCTGGCTGTCGCAGAACACAAGCACCTTGTACGTTCCTGCCACGAGGAATTCATCCACATCAGCATACATCGTCACCTTCTGCTCCTCGCCGTCATACTCGATGTACTTCTTTTCGGTGTACTCAACCTGCGTGTTCTCGTAGGCAAAGGTACCCTTCTTTCCCATCACCGTATTGTCCGGCTTCAGGATGCGTGCATATATGATACGCTGTCCGTTCTCGGCAGTCACATTCTTCACAATAGTAAATCCAAAGGCAAGCTTCTTGCAGTCCTTTGCCTTCGATGCATCCTTGCCGCGCTTGTTCTTTGGTGACACCCAGAAGCCCGTAGCATCCAGCTGGGCAGCGATGCTCACCTTGTCCTGCAAGGCGTTACGTTCGTTTGACAGAGAGTAAATCTGACTGTTTGCCTGATTCACCTTGTCCTTCATCTGGTTGTTCTCCGTCATCAGCGGTTCGTTCAGTCTGTTGAGCGAATCCACCTGCATGATGTAGTTGCGCAACACCTGACGCAAAGTGCTTATCTCTTTCTTCAGACGTGCAATCTCTCGTGCATCCGTCGATTTAGTTCTCTCAAGTTCCTCAAGAAGTTCCTGAGTGTGGCGACGCTCTTCCTCAATCTGTGCAATGAGCGAGTCATTGCTCAACTGCTTCTGCAACTCTCCGTACTGAGCGTCAAAATCCTTATACTGCTGTGCCATCTCCTGCTTGTCCAATTCAGCAAGTTCCTGCAACTGTTCATTTTCTACAAACTTATCAATTAGCAAATATGCCATAATTGCCAGCACAGCTACAAGTACCGCTACGGCTGACCCAAGCACAATATTTTTCTTGTCTCTCATTTCTTTTTTGTAATTTTCTATTTTCAAATGCAAAAGTACGTTTTTTCATGGAAAAGCGCATCTTTTTCCACTTAATAATTCTTAATAACAAGCTAATCACCGTTTTTATAGTCATCATCCACACGCCAATGCCCATACGCAATGCACAATTATCCGTCATGTTCAATCTGCGTTCGAACACCGTTTAATCAGCGTTTGAATAGCGTTTTTATTTTAAAGTTTCGCAAGCAAAAAACGGAAGTTAGCTTCGCGGAGTAAAAAAGGAGTTACCGCTTCGCTCACGACGATACCCTGTCCTTTCTCCGTCGTAACTCTTACATTTGTCCACTATATATTCACTATATGTTCACTACTTGTTCAGTGTACGACTGAACAAGTACTGGACAACTACTGAACAAGTACTGAACAAGTGAAAGAGGAACAAGGTAAAAAAAACGGTCGAAACAGAATCTTGCAAAAGCTGAGCAAATAAAAATTCCCCCTCCAGTCCACAAGTGGCCAAGGAGGGAGAACCCCAATTAAAAGCAAAAAGTAAAGTAATGTAAAATATGTGAAAAACACATAATCTCTATTCACATACAGGACGCACGCTGAAACCGTAATAGCGATACATACTGTAGTTAGCTTCAGGACCATCGCCATCGATGATTGACAACGCCCATGCTGCATTGCAGAAGCTGTTGTTGAGCGAACTTGACCAGTAGCATCCTCTTGCAGGAAGAGTCCTCAGAGATTTGCCGTTGCGACAATATGTTATCGGCAAGAAGATGTGGCTGTCAGCCATAGTGTAGGCACTTGAAGGTGTCTTGTTTGAACTTACGACAACACCCTTGTCAGCTGAATTCTTAGCCCTGTAAACGATATATCCGCTAACAAAATCGTCCATATACTCATCAGTCCATACCCAGTAGCATTCGTTAACAAGTTCCTGGAATTCCTTGTGCGTCGGCATTCTCCATGTACCCTGCCACCTCATAGTAGCAACGTCGTCAATAGCCTCAAGCACTTCAATGGCAGACTCATTCTCCTCGTCATCAATGTACTCGTTATATCCACAGTCGTAGTCGCCACAATACTTAGTGAGTGAATTCTCATAACCCATACAGAACTTATAAGTTGCCCATGAGAACTGTGTCTTTGTATAATTACCTGTAGTTGTATAGTTCATGAGATTTGACTCGTCCATCTCATCGTATCCTTCTGTCTCACCCCATGCGAAATAAGTACCTCTATCTACTGCCGTTACAGCACCGATATTCATAGTTGCCCATTTCAATCCAGATTTCAAGCCCAAATCAACATATTCATATCCGTTGTTGAGTCCCATGTAAGAATTGTTTTCAACAACCACCGGCGATGCCTTGATGCGGTATGCCTTGCCTGCCTCGAAACTGTAAGTGCTGACAGAAGCCGTATATACAACGCCCTCGTCGTCAGTAACCGTAAGCAACATATCACCCGTAGTCGTTGGCAAAACAGACATGAAGAGAGTCAATACCTCATCGGCAGCTGTCGTCTTAATGTTATCCAGAGCAAGCTGAATGTCCGGAGCCTTGACTGTGGCGGTAACCTCACCGGTAACCACGTTCATATTACCCTTGCGCACGAACACGCTCTTGCTTTCTGAGTTGACGAGTGTAAGCATACGCCATGTTGCTGCCTTAGGCATTGTGAGCTGCAAAACGGCAATACTTGCCACATGATTGAATCTGAAATTGACATTACCAGTAGCAGGCACGTCACATACGGCATACATATAATCGTATTTGTCGCCAATGTGCTGAATATTACTGTTGCCGTTCTGTCTTTGTTCGTTCATATTGACAGGTATAGACTCATAGCTGACGCTGTTGAGCAGGTTCTGATACGGATAGTAGGCAGCATAAGTGTGGCCTCGCATCAAAGCCCATCCTGCACCGTCGAAAGTAGATGAAGTGCCACTTTCCTCTTTCCTTTCCAAGCGTTGATATGCCTGCGCATTTGTAGTCGGCTTAATAGGGAATATACCTATTACCTCGTCTTCGCTCCAAGCAAAAGAGATTTTGGATCCAGTATATTCCAATGCCGTACGAGTGTCGTCGTCGAAAACATAGTCGTCAACACTCAGACTAACCTTGTCAATTGCTGTATTTTCGGTGTTCTGCTGAACATCATACTCTGAATTACATGATGATATGGCAAACAAAGCTGCCACGAACACCCAATACTTACACTTATTCATAAAAGTGTCCTCCCATTCTTATGCGTACTCTTTATTAATACATTTCTTGTTCATCAATCGGTACGCGTTATACTTAACATTTCGGCGGCTAATGTAAATATTAATTCGTAAACAACAAATTTTCCTAATGTTTTTTCTTTACTTTCGCAAACTTTTCACATTTCTTCTCGTTTTTTCACATCATTTCGCAAACTGAGGTTTGCAACAACACGTTTTCTGAATATGTCGGAACGGAGTGTGCCACAAAAAGAAGGCGGCAAGCTACGGAAAAGGCTTTTTCCTGTAACTTGCCGCCTTGTTAAATTACTGACTCAACTTTCGCAAGTATCGCTAACGCTTTACTTGCTTGGAGTAAAAAAGGAGTTAAGCGGAGTTAATTCCGCTACGCTCCATGCAGTAAAAAGGACGTTTGACTGTTTACGGATGCGTTTTAAGCGAAAGAGTACCGTCCTGAGCGAAGCGGTTACTCCTTTTTACTTCACGAAGTTAACTCCAGTTTACTACTTGGAAACTTCAGTTACTGATTATTCGTTGCCACAAACAGCAACTATTCATAATAGTTTTCTCTTTAAAATCAATACACCACGACATCAAACTCGAAGTGCAGCGGTTCGTTTGCCGGTATTGTGTATTGGTCAAGCGTCTTCTGTCCCCATGAATCGACGCCCCCCACTCCATGGACGTTGAGGTCGATATTAAGGTTTACATAATCTCTTTGAGGAACGTCGTGAGGATGACGAGGCTGTTTGTCAATATCCTCTTCCTCATAGTGCCATGCACGGAAACAGAACGGCTGACTGCTGCGAACGGTCATGCCGTGCCCCGATGCATCGGAAAGTGCTAACCAACGCACGTCGCAATGATTTCCATTGTCTTGAGGAACGACATAATTAGGTGTCAGTTCATCAACCGTTGACGAGTATTGACCGATGAAAGCCGAACGCTTACGGTCAGGATAGTTCTCGTGCAAACCTCGTCCGTACCATCTCACATTATCGTACTGAGGCTTCAAGCGAAGGCGCACACCGAACTTAGGCAACAGCGGCATGTCGGGACGTGGAGGCTGATAGTCGAGAGTGACGTGCATGACACTGTCTGAAGTCCACTTTGTCGTCAACACACAGCCTTCATGGTTTGTCCTCCAATATCCCTGGCTCTGTTCGTAATCACTTCTGCGCTGATTGTCATTAGCAGGTTTCCATGTATTGATTTCCAACGGGCTTACCGTCATTGACGCCAAAGCCTGCGCTCCCATTCTGACATTTCCGCTTCCCGACGGTACATACACAGGTTTGCCGCCCATGACAAACTGTTCACGGGCTACTACGAAGCCTTTATCTGCCCATAACTTAGAATTCTTGAGACGGGCAAAGACATTGAGACAAACTTCGCCCTGCTTCTCCTGACAACGCGGAACGGTTATCGTTTGTCCGTCAAGTGCCACCTCGCCACTGGCAACCTTCACTCCGTCAACCATCCACTCATAAGTGTAGTCGAATGCCGTGAGCGGAGTAAAGTCATAATTATTTGTAAGACAAATGATATTGCGGGCAGAGTCTACGATGCTGAACAAGATGTTCTGATATACTCTCTGCACCTCATAATAGTGAGGATGCGGTTCACGGTCAGGTGCAATAAGACCGTTGATATTGAATGTGCCGTCGTTCGGCTGGTCGCCGAAGTCGCCACCGTAAGCCCAATATTCATCGTCAGCAAGCTTCAAGCCGTACTTAGGCACACGGTCATACGACGGCGCACGTCCGTCCTTGCGTCTCACAAGACCTTGATCAACCCAGTCCCAGATGGCACCACCCAACAGACTGCTGTCGGCATAGATGACATCCCAGTATTCCTGGAAATTGCCCATAGAGTTGCCCATAGCATGGGCATATTCACGCATAAACACAGGACGGTCCGTTATCGTTTGTCCGAGCGTTCTCAGCTTCTCAGGAGTAAGGTAGCCGTCATCATATATGTCGCTCACGCTGCGGTCGGTGTCAAGATATACGGGACGCGTCTTGTCAATGGCAAGCACAGCATTACGCATGGCACGCATGTTGCTGCCTATTCCTCCCTCATTACCCAGCGACCACATGACGACCGACGGATGATTGATGTCGCGCTTAACAAGTGATACAGCACGATCGACGTGTGCCTTCTCCCAAGCCTTGTTGTCACCCATCTCACGGTTACCCATGCCGAAGTCGTGCGTTTCCTGATTTGCCTCGTCCATGACGTACAAACCATATTTGTCACACAATTCGTAGAACAAAGGAGTGTTTGGATAATGACTTGTGCGCACCATATTGATGTTTGCCTGTTTCATCAGCACGATGTCCTTCACCATTGTGCTTTCATCCATGGTTCTTCCATAGCGCGGATGATGCTCATGACGGTTTACGCCCTTGAGCTTTACGGCTTTGTTGTTGATGTAGAACACATCGCCGCGAATGTCGATGCGACGGAATCCCACATGATTATGGAATGTCTCCACCACCTTGTCCCTGTACACCAGTTCCACAGTGACATCGTACAGGTCAGGAGTCTCTGCTGTCCATAGCTTCGGGTGTGCAAGCGTTGCAGGCAGCGTAGTGTTTACGCCGTGTCCTTTCAACGTGGCACGTACAGTATAGCCCTTTGCGTTCACGCTGCCACCGAGGATGGACGAAACACTCACCGTGGCTTGTGACAGGTCATCCGTCAGTGACGTATTCACTCGATAGTCGGCAATATATGTCTTTGGGTGTTTCCATATACCCACGGAACGGAAGATGCCGCTGAAACGCCACATATCCTGATCCTCAAGATATGAGCCGTCCGACCATCGGTACACCTCCACGGCTATGCGGTTTTGTCCCTTGCGCACATAAGGCGTGATGTCAAACTCTGCCGGCGACATGGAGTTCTGGCTATAGCCTACCTTCTTGCCGTTCACCCAGACATAAAATGCCGACTTCACTCCGTCAAAATGGAGAATGTAAACCGACTTTGTATCATCAATGGTGAATGTCTTTACATACGAACCCACAGGATTTCGGTGGTCATAGCTCCAATAATTGCGTGGCGGCTCTTTGGTCACGTAAGGCGGTTCTTTCTTGAACGGATATGTCCAGTTTGTGTAGATAGGTATATCGTGCCCCTGCATCTGCCATGTTCCAGGCACGATGATGTCATCCCATTGACTCACGTCGTAGCCTTCCTTCCAGAAGTCAACGGGACGCTCGTCGGGATTTCGCGACCAATGGAATGACCACCTGCCGTCAAGACTACGCCACTGACGATGCGATGCACGCTCTGAAGGCAAAGTGAGCGTAGAATGATAGTCCAACTTGTTAATGGAGATAACCTGTTCGTTCTCCCAGTCATGGGGCGACTGCGCCATGACCGCCGATTGCGCCATAGCCATGAAGCCCAATAAGAATAAAAGTCTCATAGTGTTTGATTTTTGATTATCATTAAAGAAAAAGGCTTATGTCTTATGCACCATTGTACATAAAACATAAGCCGTATGTTTTAGATTATAAGTCATAGATGGTCTTGTCGTCAATTCCGGCATCTCTCAATGCCTCGATGCGCTCCACACAGGTACCGCACTTACCGCAATGATGCTCACCCCCCTTGTAGCATGACCATGTTTCCGAATAGTCAATGCCCAACTGCTTTCCGTGGCGGGCTATGTCCGACTTGGTGATGTTGGTGTAAGGAGCAAATACCTCGACATGAGTGTCCGTTCCGAGAGTCATTGCACTCGACATAGAATCAATAAACTCAGGTCGGCAGTCAGGATATATCGTATGGTCGCCGCCGTGGTTGGCTATAAGCACCTTCTTCAGTCCGTTGCTTTCTGCCAGACCGCAGGCAATGCTAAGCATTATGCCGTTTCGGAAAGGCACGACCGTACTCTTCATGTTCTCCGATGTATAGTGACCTTCAGGAATCGCCTCTGCTCCCTCAAGAAGCGAAGACTTGAAGTACTGTCCCATAAACTTCAACGGAATAATAATATGGCGAATGCCAAGACGCTCGCAATGCAGACGGGCATACTCTATCTCACGCGCATTATGATTGCTTCCGTAGTCGAAACTTACAGCAAGCGCAATCTGACTTGCGTATTCATACATCATAGTGACGGAATCCATTCCGCCAGAGACAACAATCAATGAATCTTTCATATATGTGTATTTGTAACTAAAAACTTTTAAAGACGACAAGCGTAGAACTTCCCATTTTTCATCTTTCAATAATGGAACGGAAAAAAGAATTTCAACCTTTTTCTTTTAAAGGCGACAAGCATAGAACTTTTCACGTTTCATTCTCAAAAACAGAACGTAAAAAAGATTTATGACTTTCTTCTTTTAAAAGCGACAGATTTAGAAATCTTCCGTGTCGGCATCGTTGAGAACAGGGAATTTTCGACGGAAATCGGCAAGAGCATCAAGGTCTATATCTGCCGTAATGCAGCACTCCTTTCCACGTTCACACTCCGCCTGAGTATTGCCGTAGGCATCAATAAGCATCGTACCACCACAATATTCACATGAAGGGTCATTGCCAACACGGTCAACAGCCACCACATAGCACTGATTCTCTATGGCACGCGCATGAGCAAGCGTTGTCCAAGCACCTATACGACTTGTAGGCCAGCTTGCCACATAGAGAGCCACATCATAAGGATTTTCAGCACTATTGCGGGCAAAAGTCGGGAAACGCATATCGTAGCATATCTGCAACAAGAAACGCACCCCGCGGAACTCCACGACAACACGCTTATCCCCACGCGTAAAGCGCTTATGCTCACCACCATAAGTAAACAGATGATGCTTGTCATAATATTCGTAAGTACCGTCGGGCTTCACAAAATAGAAACGATTATGATAAGTCTTCTTACCGTCATTGTTCTCACACACAGCCACACTGCCTGCCAGGGCGGCATCAAGCGACTTCGCCATCTTCTGCATCCACAGAAGCGACGAGCCGTCCTCCTCGGCTATTCCCTCCGGCTCAGTAGCAAAACCTGTCGAAAACATTTCCGGCAAAACATACACGTCCGACTTAGGAAGGCCGCTTATTAAACCTTCGACATGAGTTCGGTTCGCTTCGGGATTTCCCCATACTATATCTGTCTGTAACAAACTAATTTTCATAATCAATTACTATATGTAACTTCCTTCTAAAGCTGCAAAGTTACAAGTTATTACTTATTCCATGAAAAAAACTATTGAAAAAAGATGGCATCACACAACAGTTTCATGCCACAACGCTTAGAAGCATACCTGCACCTGACATTGCACCCTGTTAAAATCCTTGCCGCCACCTATGGCTACCGTCGCAGGCATATTGTCGGAAACGAAGCAACGGGTATATTGAGCCTGGAAACGACATTTCGGGAAGAACCAATACTGCAAACCGAGAGTGGCATTAGTCTGGTCATAGTCAAGTGTAGTGTTATAGTTGAAATAGTCGTACGAGCCTATGATGTCAAGGTTCTTGCAGAGAGGCTTGCACATTGTGGCATACCAACCACGACTGCCGACATCGCCATCCTTGCCGGCAAGATACTCACCACGCATGGAGAACTGTTTTCCGCTATATTCCGCACCTAAAGACAAACGGTCACGAGTATAGTTGTCACCCACGTTTATCGAAGGACAATAGGCCGACGCCTTGACAGCATGGCCTGTACCTTTCTGTCCGGAAGCAACAATACGGAACTCCTTCGACGGACGGTATTCAAGCTTGATAATAGCATCCTTCTGGGTGTTCTTGTCGTTGATGTTGATGCCCTGACCATTCATGACAGCTGCCTCATAATGAAGATGATTGTTGAACAAGTCACCATACACCATCATTCCCAAGTCACGACCATACTGAACACCAAAGAGCGGATCTGAGCCGCATCCCGCAAGATAGACCACACCCTGCGAATAAACCTCAACAAGTTCAAGCTTTGCAGGCGAAAGCGGATTTTCCATCGAGTATGAATTCTTAAACTGTCCAAGTCGTACCGTCATCTCTTTGCCACGCGTAAGACGATAATCCGTATAGAATTCCTGAACCACGCTCTTGAAGTCATGCATAAAGAGGAACGACCAGCGGTCGGTGACATTCGCCTTTGCCCAGAACAACACACGCTTTATGTTGAACGTATTAGCCTCATCGGCTGCATACTTCTGATTATTGTACTCAAAACCTCCCTGAGCATAGCCATGCAGTTCGATGCGAGAAGCAAGTCCTTCAACAACATTCTTACGGCAACAGTCACCATGCAGCGACCTTTTGAATTCCATCAACGCATACCCCGGTGTCGTCAGGCTGTCACCACAAACCGTATGCTTACAATCCTGTGCATGACCAGCAGAAGGCACAAGTACAAGAAGTGCCGCAGCCATGAGGCATTTCATTTTATTCATCTTTTTTTCTAAATTATTAAAAGTTTAAGTATAATAGTTAGATGTTAATTGGTTAAGACGTTTCGAGCCGCAAAACCGCATGACCGCACAACCGAATAACCGAATAACCGTATAACCGTCAAACCGCACAACCGAATAACCGCATAACCGTCAAACCGTATAACCGTCTAACCGCAAAACCGTCTAACCGCATAACCGTCAAACCGCATAACCGCACAACCGCACAACCGAATTATTTATAACAATCAAAAATTGCATCCACTTTCTCACGTGGCAACGACGGAGTGACAATACTTACCAATGGTACGACGAAAAATCCTCCCACCATAGCTATAGCACCACAGTTGATTGGATTTATC
>JAFSSN010000021.1 GCA_017450985.1 Bacteroidaceae bacterium | reverse complement strand
TCCGGGAATGAGGAAGCCGCGAAGGCACTGGCTGTTGCAGAACACAACGCCAGGTTAGCCGAAGAAGGAACAGGAACACTCTCAATCGGGAAAGCACTATGGCAAGGAAACGTGTAACCGTCTTTTGGCTGACGAAGGACAAGAAACTTCGCAGGAGCATCTGCAAACATTTCGGATGCGAATATGCTGAGACCGTCAACGGACACACAAGAATGGACATCCGTGACGAGGACTGGGAATATTTCCTGAAGGGAGAGGAAAAAGGACTTTACGACCAACGATATTTTGAAAATTTAAAATAAAGCCCTCTCACGCGCTTAAAATTATCGCGACAAGGAAATACTCACAAAAGGAATTTCAGCGCGACAGCGAGGCTGGGAAGTGGCAAAACGGCATAATTATGAAACAAGATGATTGTTGAAAAAAATAAATATCAGTCATTTTGAGTGGTGATGGCTGAAAAAACTAACCTTTAAGGAATTTGAAATGATAAAGCTCAACAAGCTATCACGGCAGGCGTGTAAGAGGTTCTTTTACATCAACGCATTCGGCAGGAATGAGAGCAGGACGGCAAGGCGGCTGCGGATATTGCGTAACTGGGACAGAATGGCAGGTGCGACAGATGAACCGCACAGGAGCCTCAGAGAGTTCACTCAGGAAGAAGTTGCTGCAGCCGATGTGATAATCTCAACCATTCGGTTTCTCATGGAGGACGGGTGCGAAGATGTGGAGAAGCTGCTACGGAAACGCCTTGAAACGATGATTGACTACGATTGAGCATTTCTGAAAGTGATGTTGAACAAGTGATGATGAGAAAAGGAAATGACAAAGAACATCGAAGTCGGTGCCCTCGACTATAATCTTGGGCAGATAGAGGGATTGCCGCGCAATCCACGCTTCTTCCGCGACAAGCGTTACGAGGCAATGGTCAGGAGCATTCAGGAATGTCCCGATATGCTCAAGTTACGCGAACTGATAGTAGTTCCGCACGACGGCAGGTATGTCGTTGTGTGCGGCAACTTGCGACTGCGTGCGAGCAGAGAACTCGGCTATACGGAACTGCCGTGCAAGGTGCTGCCAGATGATACACCGCCAGACAAATTGAGGGAGTATTCGACAAAGGACAATGTGAGCTTCGGAGAGAATGACCTTGACGTGATGCTCAACGAGTGGAACAGGGAAGAATTGGCTGCGTGGGGTATAGAGTTTCCGGAAGAGAAATTCAAAGACCCTTTCGAGGAACGTTTTAACGCCATACGCGATGCAGATGCGGTTTATCCGCTCGTGCCGAAGTATGACGAAAAGCACGAACTGATAGTGATAGTCAGCAAGAGTGAGGTAGATGCCAACTGGCTGCGTGAACACTTCGGCATGCAGAAGATGCAGAGCTATAAGCGCAGCAAGACGGGTAAGAGTAGCGTAATCGACATAAAGGACGTGCGCCATGCCATTGAAGATAGTAATCCCAAGTCATAAGCGGCATGATGCCGTTTTCAGCAAGAAGCTTGTTACAGACCCTATTATCTGCGTGGCAGAGAGCCAGGCGGAGCAATACAGGCAGTACAATCCTGACTGTGAGATAGTGGCACATCCTGATGACGTAGTAGGCCTTATCCCGAAGCGCAACTGGATGGCAGAGTATTTCGGCGACCTGTTCATGCTCGACGACGATGTAACGGTATGCAAGAGGCTGTTTGCCGAGAAAGGCGAGGCGACTGTAGAGAAAGACCGCAGGAAGATACGTCAGATTATCGAGGACGTGTACGACATGGCATGTATGCTTGACATAAACCTGTTCGGTTTCACATCGAGGACAACGCCGGTGATGTACGACG
The DNA here is from genome assembly GCA_017450985.1 of Bacteroidaceae bacterium. Taxonomy (GTDB): domain Bacteria; phylum Bacteroidota; class Bacteroidia; order Bacteroidales; family Bacteroidaceae; genus Minthosoma. The sequence continues at coordinate 2,908 of JAFSSN010000021.1, read as the reverse complement.
AGTTCCAGTGGTTCTCTCTCGCCAACATGATAACAGGCTGCTCGTATGGCGTGCGCAAGAGCAAGAACGCATGGTGGAACGAGGAGCTGAAACTCAAGGAGGACTTCTGGATAAGCTGTTACATGAAGTACAAAGAGCGCAGGATACTCACAGACTTACGTTACTCATTCTCGCAGAAAGGCACGTTCGTCAGCGGTGGTGGCTTGGCTGCCATACGTAATCAGGAAGAAGAACGGCGTAGCATTCTGTTCATCCGTAAGAGTTTTGGCGAGAGCATACAGCTCAAAGGACCGGGCAACAATGGTCGCGGCGTTACGCAGAGCAAGGTGCAGTATAACATTTCATGCAAGTTCAAGTTCTGAAAACGTTAGCAAATGTTAAGGATAACAAATGGTGTTTATTTTGTTGCTCTAACTTGCTAATAATTACTAACTTTAAGTGTCAAACTTTAATAAAGAAAATATGATTATCAGAACATTGAACGGTTATGATTTCTTCGAGGTCTCATCTGCTATGCAGAAGGCTATCAGGAGAGGTGATGAGAGAGTGGCAGGTTATATGGCTCTTGAGTTGTGGCATTCCAACTTCAGGGACTACGTCTGGAAGCGACTTTACACTATCAGTGCTGAAGACTGCTACGGACTTATAACAAGCGAAATAGAGGCGCTCTGGCAGGGGCATGAGTTGGTAAACAAGAACGCGCCAAAGGACAAGCCGAAAGGACGCATCTTTGTGAGCAAGGCAGTCTTGCTGCTGTGCCATGTGCGCAAATGCAGGGACGCAGACCACTTGCAGAATTTTATCTACGACAAAGGCATGGTCGATGTTGAGAAATGGATCGAGGATGTCAGGCGAGAGCCAATCCCCATTCCCGAGTACACATTCGACGTACATACGAGGAAAGGCAAGAAGAGAGGACGTACGAAAGAAGAGTTCTTCAAGTCTGAGCTAATCTCTCTTGAGCCACGAGAACCAGGACTATTCGATTGCCTAATACTTGACGAATAAAAGCGTGTACGGCGGTGCATGCGTCTCCATTACTAATTTGTTTTATTGACGACGGGCGCGGCTTGTTCCAAGATTTCTGCCGCGCCCAACTTTTTCTTTTGATTTATAGCGAAAATTATTGACAAAATGCAAGAAAAGAATAATAACGATATTGAGCGGCAGATAACAGAAGAGACAGAGGCGCAACTGAAGATGACAGCTGCAACGTATATGACCGTTCTGACGGGTGATTGGGTATGTGCTATCATCTGCGACAAGATGGAAGCCTTTGTGCGCTCACCGCTCTACGTCAGGAAAGCCAAGAAGTTGGCAAACATACTAATCAAGAAACGGGAAGAGTACGAGCGCATGATGAATAATATCGTCGAGAAGCAAGCGGTATTCTATGCTGATATGTGCCAATACTTCGAGGACGGACTGAGAGAAGATTTGTTCAAGTTGGAGAATGCTGTGATGTTCGAGTTCTCGAAGAATAAAGCGAAGTATCCGGATGTGTTGGCAAAGGTCGAGTTGTGCAGGAGCATGGCAAAGGTGAGCTGCAAAATCAACGACATGGTGAACGATGAGGCGCGGCGGCTGGGCAAGAAGACTACTCTGAAATATATGCGGCAGACGGAGATAGCGAAAGTAGCAACGAGCCTGAGCGACCTGATAACGCACGACTACAAGAAAGTTATCAACCTCAATGAGAACCCGATGGTTATCAGTGGCGTTATGGCGATTATTAACAAGATTATCAAAACAGGCCTTGTGCAGATGTCATATTTATCAACAGAAGAATGAGAATAACAAGTATTGAGCTAAGGCAGCTGCGCGAATTGCGTGTCGGCAAGCAGATTGAGTTAGAGGACATCGTCCTGCGATGTGAGGAATGTACACCGGTTATCAAGGTGAAGGCTTTTAACCAGCCATGTGCCGATTGTTTCTTCTTCACCCATGACGAGTGGGGCAAGGACGCGAGAGGCAAGTGCCTGAATTGTCCGTGCATATCATCCTGCATCAGTGTCAAGCGACCAGACAGACGGACGGTGAAATTCAAGGCAGTTAACAAAAGTTAAGGTGAAGTAAATAAAGTATAATGGCGGCTTAAAAATTTGCGTAAATCGTTATAAATCAATAACTTTACTGTATAAATAAAACAATCAAACTCATTAAAACCAAGGTTATGAAACAGCAAACAATCACTATCAGTCTTACAGAAGAGCAATTCAGGCTATTAAAAAAAGCGATGCTCAACGGCATCTACAGGCTCAATGACGAGAAAGATGCAGATGCAATATGGAACTTAGGTCAGGAAATTTGCAAACAGGTAAACGATCATGAAGGCTAAAGTACAAGTAACATCAATAATCAGGAGAGAAGTTGAAGTAGAGAAACTGCCATACGGCACACCTGATGAGTGGTTTGATGAGAGCCAAGAACAGACGCTTGGTGAACTGATTTATCAGACCATAAAACACCTTAGGAGAGTAGGTGGTATTGAGAGCATCCGGTTGGCTAACTGGCTGGAAGAATATGAGGAGATAGACATAGAAGTGAGATAGTTATGACAACAGAAAGACGACCACTACAAAACAGACCATACGATGAGGTGTTTTCGATGATACCAAATGAGGAACTTGGCACTGTCATGGATGCGCTGGAAACTGACATCTACGACTGGCAGGACGGCACACTCAAGAAGTACGCATCGCAGGTAAGGAGCGATGCCGCTAAGGAGATATTGACGCGGCACGAGGTTTACCTGTATCACAAAGAGGAAGGACGCGACATATAACCGCCAGCGGGCAGCGGCGAGATTGTTTCCATGGTAATGGTTAGTGAGGGGGTAGCCCGCGCCCCCGACTTTTAACGAAAATTATTGACAAACAAAACTGAATAATTATGAAACCATTTAATT